>JAUIGA010000024.1 GCA_030430125.1 Chloroflexia bacterium
CAGGGGCGTTGAGGATATCGAGCCTGTGGCGGGTGCCCCATCCACCGATTCGGCCTGGCGAGCCGGGATGAGGGCATCCAATCCCTTGCCAAGTCCTCCCCGGCGGGATGCGCGTTGCGGGCGATTGCCGTGGTCGGCTGGTTCGGGAGGCATGCCGTGAAGATCACTCCGGGAATGGTTCGAGTCTCCGGGCCATGTTGGGAGACGGTGCACAAGCGCCTACAAGTCTAGCATCGCGGGGGGCGGTCACAGGATGACTGGGCCGTATACTCTCAGGGGCTGTGCATGATGCGCGGCTCGTTCGTTGTCGGATGGGATAGCGCGCAATTCATGGATACGATTCTCGAAGTCGTGATGCTTGTGGTGGTGCTGGCGGCCGTCTACGGGTTGATGGCGTGGGCGCACAAGGCCAGCACAGACCGGTCTGCCATTGTGGGGTTGTACCTGCTGTATGGCATACCGGGCATCCTGCTCACCGTTGCTGGACTGGCGCTGGCAGTGAACGGCCGTGATGAAGGGTGGCTGGTGCTCCCGCTGGGCCTCGCCTTCACCCTCCCGCTGGTTCGCCCGGTTCGGCAGCTCCTCGCTGCCGTCACGCCGATGGACGCGTCGTCGCCGATCGACATGATGGGCCTCGGCGTGATCCTCTCGCTGATGACGTATTTCACCTATCTGTTGTCGGCGGGTGGAGACGACGCCGAGGTCACCAGCGCGGTCACGATCGCGACGCAGCTTATCAACGTGCTCTTCTTTGTGTTCGTCGCGTTTGTCGCTGTCGGGACGGGGCTCTATCGATCGCTGGGCGAGGCACGAAAACGATTGGGCATCACCGTGCCCAGGTGGTCGGATCTCCTCGTGGGGGCGGTCGCGGTGCTGCCAGCGTTTGCGCTCAGCCTGGTCGGTTCGCTGCTGACACTCTACTTTCAACCCGATCTGTTCGAGGATCTTGGCGATACCATCGAGGAGATGTCCTCCGGTTCACAACTGGTATGGATAAACCTGATTCTCTTCGCCTCGGCTGGTGTCGGCGAGGAAATCCTGTTCCGGGGCGCCATTCAGCCACGATTCGGCATTGTGCTCACAGCCGCATTCTGGGCGCTGGTCCATACGCAGTATCAGTTCTCGTTTGTGGTGCTTGGGCTGTTCATGGTCGGCTTGCTGTTTGGATTGATCCGGAAGTACATGAGTACGACCCCGGCGATCATCGCACATGCGCTCTACAACGCCGCGGTGGTCATCATCCAGGCCACCTGACGCCCTGCCGCGGAACGGTTCCGGCTGGTATCTTTCGGTAAATTCGTCAGACTAACGAGCCGGAGCACTCGCTCGTCATCACACCGAGCGTTGCGGGCGCTGAACCGGCCCCACACCAGGGGGGGACCATTGAACGTCGTGGAACTGCGAACGCTTGACGGTCCGAACCTGTTCATGCTGCGACCGGCGATCAAGCTGGAGGTGATGGCCGCAGCGGGCGACCACACCCGCATACCTGCACCGATCAAAGACCGTTTCGCGAACGCCGTCGATTGGGACCAGCCCGGCAGGTCGAGTGCGCTCAGGATCGCCATGGCTGTCGCGAGTGTCATCTCGGGGCTCGCGAGGGAGTCCGGTATGCCGGTCAATTCCATCGTGGTGCGAGAGCTCGAGGAACCCGGGCACGCGGCGGTGGCGTATTCGTGGCAACGGCGCCATGCCTCGAAGGTGCTGGGGCAGATTGCGTGGCGGCTCGTGTCCGGCGAGGTCGATGACGTGGACACCGCGATCGAGGAGGTCCGCAGCGCCCTGGCCATCCCGCCTGGGCCTGATGACGTTCCCGAGATGATCTCCGACGCCGATCGCACGGTGCCGACGATCGGCATCACCGGCACAAACGGCAAGACCACCACCACGAGGTTGATTGCCGCTATCATGCGCAACGCCGGTTTCAAGGTGGGGTGGACATCCTCCGCCGGGGTGGTCATCAACGAAGAGATGGTGCTGCCCGGAGACTACACGGGGCCATCCGGCGCGGCGCGGGTGTTCGCGGAGCCCGACATTGACTTTGCCGTGCTCGAGACGGCACGCGGCGGCATCCTGCTGCGGGGCATCGGGTACGAGCACAACGATGTCAGCGTGATGACCAACATATCGGCCGATCACATGGGTCTGCATGGCGTTCACTCGCTCGAGGCACTGACAGAGGTCAAGGCCGTGGTTGCGCGGATCACGGTGCCGGATGGATTCGCCGTGCTGAACGCGGACGATCCCCGGGTGCTGGCGGTTCGGGATGTCATTGTCTCGCGGCCGTTTCTGTTCAGCCGGTCCGATGGCAACGAGGCGGTCGACTCCCACATCGAGGCAGGGGGCTGGGCTGTCGTTGCGCGCGATGGCGAGATCACCTGGTATCACGATGGTTCCAGGCAGGCGCTCGTCGCACTGGAGCAGGTGCCGATCACCTTCGGTGGCCGTGCTCAGCACATGGTGGAGAATGCGCTGGCGGCGACGGCGGCGTGTCTCGCGATCGGCATGCCGGCTGATACGGTGGCGGCGGGACTCAGGGAGTTTCGGAATCGCGCTGACCAGAATCGCGGCCGCCTCAACGTGTACACCATGAATCAGGCGACGGTGGTGATCGACTTCGCCCACAACGAAGCCGGACTCGAGAGCCTGCTGACATTCGGAAGGTCGTTCTGCCGCGACGGGGGACGCCTGCTGGCCGTCATCGGGACCGCCGGCGATCGCGACGACGATGCGATCACCGGGGTCGGACGCCTGGCCGCCGATCTTGCGGACGGTGTGATCATCAAGGACACCGACAAGTACCTGCGAGGTCGGAGTACCGGCGAGATGCCGGCACTGCAGCGTGCGGTGGTGGGCGGGCGCCTCCTTGCCGAAACCGCCGGCGAGTACGAAGGCTTCCTCGTCGGCATGGATCTGCTGACACCGGGAGATGTCCTTGCGGTGATGTGCATCGAGGATTACGACACCATTCTCCCGTACCTGGAGCAGCATGCGACCGCTCTGAGCTGACCCACCGATTGAACGGCTGCCCAACGACGTTGACGTGCATGCAACAGATTGGTAGGCTGACTCCAGGTATTCAAATATTGACTATGCCGATCGAGCATGGCTCGGTCGGACGGGGGTAACCCGGCGATGGCGGTTCCAATCCAGATACACCCGCTCGTGAAGTCCAGCCAGGGGCCTCGGGATTCCTACGGGCGGGCGATGAACTACCTCCGCATCTCGCTGACCGACCGGTGCAATTTTCGCTGCGTCTATTGCATGCCGGCAGTCGGGATGCAGTTCCAGCCACGAGACGAGCTGCTCACCGACGATGAGCTTGTTCGGCTGGTGGGGCTCTTCGTGCAACTCGGGGTGAACAAGATTCGGCTGACCGGTGGGGAGCCCACGGTCCGGCCACACCTGGTCGACATCATTCGCCGGATCAAGTCGTTCGACGGTGTTGACGAAATCTCAATGACGACCAATGCGCTCATCCTCAGCCGCAATGCGTGGGCATTGAAGGAGGCCGGGCTCGACCGCATCAATGTCAGCATCGACACGCTCGATCCGGACAAGTTCCGCATGATGACGCGCGGCGGCCGTCTCGACCTTGTTTGGGAGGGCATCAAGGCGGCCGATGCCGCCGGGATGTCACCGATCAAACTCAACACGGTGGTGTTGAAGGATCATAACGAGCACGACGTGCACAAGATGGCCGAGCTGACGCTGGACCACGACTGGCACGTTCGGTTCCTGGAGATCATGCCGATGGAGGGCGTTGGCATCGTCTACGACGAGGGACTGGTCACCTCGGCGGAGACGCAGGCGAACCTCGAGCAGCACTTCGGTGCGCTCGAACCGATCGAAACGCACCCATCCGATCCCGCTCGACTCTGGAAGATACCTGGCGCAAAGGGATCGATCGGCTTCATCTCGCCGATATCCGCGCCGTTCTGCGACGCCTGCAATCGCGTGCGCCTGACCGCCGACGGCAAGTTGCGGCTGTGCCTGATTCGACCGGACGAGGTCGATTTCCGCGACATGATGCGTGCAGGGGCGACGGACGAGGAAATCCTGCGCCACCTGCGCGCCGGAATCTGGCGGAAGCCTTGGGGGCACCGGGTCCACGAGGGAGACCGCGAAACCGTGCGCGGTATGTCCCAGATCGGCGGATAGAACTCAAGGACTCCGGTACAAGAAAACAGTCGACATGTGAATAGCCCGGGTTCGGTACGATCGTTTCCGAATCCGGGCTGGTTCTTGTCGAGCACCGTTCGCAACCAGATGCGTCGGCGCTGCGCTGAACGTTCCCAAAATCACATGAATGCAGTACAGTGTACGTACGATCTGGTCATCTGGCCGGACGGTATTGGTGTGTTCACCTGGCTGCCAGGGGAGGGGAGCAGGCGTGGCATCTGCGGCGCAGGGCGCATGGATCGAACGACAGTTCGGTCTTTCAGCGCGCGGAACGAATATCCGGACCGAGTTGATGGCCGGTTTGACGACGTTCATGGTGATGTCCTACATCATCGCCGTGAACCCGTCGATCCTGTCGTTCAACGGCGAGCTCACCGTGACGCAGGTTGCCACGGTGACGTGTCTCGTCGCTGGTGTCATGTCGATTGCGATGGGGCTGTATGCCAACATCGCCATTGCGCTGGCTCCCGGGCTCGGCATCAACGCGATTGTCGCCTTTACGCTGGTGGGCAGCATGGGGCTGACCTTTCCCCAGGCGATGGGTGTCGTGGTGGCCGAGGGCATCATCATCACGCTGCTGGTGCTGACCGGGGTGCGCAAGTACGTGCTCGAGGTCGTACCTCTGGCGCTGAAACAGGCGATCAGCGTCGGGATCGGGTTTTTCATCCTGTTCATCGGTCTCAAGAATGCAGGTCTCGTCACATTCATTTCCGGGACGGACGGGCCCGTCGGGACGACAACCGGCCTGCTGGAGTTGTCGCCGTTGAATACCTGGCCCATCTTCGTGGTGATGGTTGGCTTGCTGGTGACACTGGTATTCATCGCACGCAATCACAAGGCGGCGTTGCTTTTGGGTATCATCGCGGCGACCGTCGCCGCGTTTATCGTTCCTGGCGACGTGACGTCACTGCCCGACGATCCGCTGCGCGGACCCGATTTCGCGCTGCTCGGCGAGTTCAGTTTCGGGTTTATCGGTGAGTTGGGAATCCTGACCGCGATCCTTGTCGTGTTCAGCCTGATGCTCGCCGACTTCTTCGACACGATGGGCACCCTGATCGGCGTTGGCAGTCAGGCCGGCTATCTCGATGAAGACGGGAATCTCCCGAATGCCGAGCGGCCGCTGCTTGTCGATTCACTTGCGGCCATTGCCGGCGGCGCCTCCAGTTCCTCGTCGGCGACCAGTTACATCGAGTCGTCGGCCGGTGTCGGGGTTGGTGGCCGTACCGGTTTGGTGACAGTCACCACAGGTGTCCTGTTCCTGCTGGCACTGCCCTTCGTGAACCTGGTCAACGCAATTCCGTCCGTTGCGACGGCACCGGCGCTCATAGTGGTGGGTGTACTGATGGTCGGTGTGTTGGGTGGGGAAACCGCGACAGCCACCGTGAATGCCATTCGCCAGAAGGGCATTGATTTCGCCAGTGTCGAGGAAGCCTTCCCGGTCGTGGTCACCATGCTGATGATGCCGCTGACCTTCAACATCACGAACGGTATTGGTGCGGGATTCGTCACGTGGGTGCTGATGAAAGTGGCTGCGGGTCACGGAAGGCGGGTACATCCGGCCATGTATGCGATCGCCGCGGCGTTTCTCATCTACTTCCTGCGATGGGCACTGTTCGACGCTGAATTCTAGGAGCTGCCAGCTGACGCCGGGTGCCTTGCGGCCGAGAAGACCCGCTGCCTGAGGCAAGACCGCGCGGATGGATTCCTGCCCGCACGAGGGCGGCGTATCGGGCCCGGTGGCTGGTACCCTGTACACCATGTGGAACTGATCCGGCGAGGCGGGGATGCCAGCGTGGCACCCCGCCTCGCAGTGACGAGGGAATGATCATGCGTGAGCCCATTCGCAGCCTGGTGGTGTCGCTACCCGCATCTGACATGTGGGTCGAGCGGCTTCGGTCGGCGTTTCCGAACATCGAGATCACACGGGCGGAACCGGAAAACCTGGCTGGCGCGCTGGAACATGCGGATGCTGTCGTTGCCTGGCGCGTGCCCGAAGAAGCGATCCAGCAGGCGACCCAGCTCAAGTGGATTCATCGCGGTGCGGCAGGTGTCGAGGATCTGATCACACCGACCCTGAGGAATTCGGACATCATCCTGACCAACAGCTCCGGGGTTCATGCGTCGAACATATCGGAGCATGTGATGGCCTGCATGCTTGCGTTTGCGCGGCGATTGCCCAAACTTTACAAGCTGCAGCAGGAGCATGCGTGGAGCGGTCATCGCGTCGTGGGTGTGTTCGAGCTCACCGGCCAAACGGTGCTGCTGGCTGGTATCGGCGATATTGGCCAGGCGGTCGCGACGCGCGCGCGGGCCTTCGGGATGAGCACCATGGCGGTGCGGCGCGATCCTGCCTTGCCTCGACCGGAAGGGGTCGAGACGATCATGTCGATCGACCGGCTACACGAGGCGCTCGGGGCGGCGGATCACGTCGTCAATAGCCTGCCTCTTACGGGGGCGACAACAAAGATCTTCGACGAAGCCGCTTTCGGCGCGATGCGTCATGGCGCCTGCTTCTACAACGTTGGCCGGGGCCGCACGGTCGACACGGACGCGCTGTTCGGTGCGCTCGAGACCGGCAGGCTGGGTGGCGCCGCGCTTGATGTTACCGACCCTGAGCCGCTCCCCGAGGATTCTCCGCTCTGGGATATGGACAACGTGATCATCACCGCGCACACCGCGGGGCGCACGCCGCACATGTGGGAGCGGGTGTTCAAGCTGGTGGAACAGAACCTCAGACGCTATGAGGCAGACGAACAGTTGATCAACGTTGTCGATCTCGAAGCTGGGTACTGATCCACGATGGTGCCGCAGTCTCGCCACGGAGATCCCCGCGCGGCATCTGCTGTCGTGGGGAGCGCCGATTCATTCGGCAACGTCGGCGATGGATGCACCCGGGCCGAAGGTGCATATCTCGAACGCCGCATCCGGATCGAGCGCATGTCGAGCGAAGAACGAGCGTTCGAGATGCGATCGAACGCTCGGTACCGCGTCGCGTCGGAGCAGGGCGAGCGCAGGCCCTCCCTCGCCACCGCCCATCATGCGCGCGCCGAGCACACCGGGCAATGAGTTGAGCTCACCGACGAGCTCTTCGACGATCGGGTGGCTGATGTCGTAGTCGCTGGCAGACGACCGGCCCGATGCCGTCATGAGTGCGCCAAACCGCGGCCAATCCTGCGCTTCGATCGCGTCCACCCCCTGCCGCACGCGTTCGACCTCGGTCACGATATGCCTGACCCGGTTTCGAAGATTGGGTGGCATGGACGCGCCGAGCGCTCTCTCCGCCCGTTCCCACTCGCCGGCGGCAAGCTGACCGAGGTGGATCGCGCCGGTTTCCGTTCCGGCTCGGATGACAGCGAGGGCCTCTTCACTCTCCCTGACTCGTCGCGGATAGGCGGAAGTCGTCAACGAGCGATGGACGCCACTGCCGGCGACCGCGAACACGCAGTCATCGAGAGCGGGATCGATTCGGGTGGCGCGCGTCGACGCGCCATCGAACAGGATGACACCACCTGAAACCGAGGCGGTCTGATCCATGGCGCCGACAGGCGCGCCGGTGATGTGTTCGGCGCGCCTGGCAATGTCAACGATACGATCTGGGGCGATCGGGGGCTCACATGCCAGAATCGTCAGGGTCACGCACAGCGCCGCAGACGAGCTCATGCCGAACCCGATCGGCACGCTGCCGGTCACGACGATATGCTGACTGCCCCGGATGGGCAACGTGGCCTCCTGGAGGGCCTGGACGATTCCCGCCAGGTACGCCGCTGGTGTGCCAGTGTAGGTCTCCAGGTTCGGAACACCACCATCTACAGTCACCGTGGCGACCGTATCGACGATGTCCGGGGCGAACAGGTCGATGGTTGACGGCTGGGCAGAAGGCGCGGACCACGCCTGGATCACCCTGTCGATCGCGCCGGCCAGGACCGGGCCACCGTTGTAATCGACGTGATTGCCAAGCAGCTCGATACGGCCCGGCGCGGTGGCGACCCGGCTCGGTTGCCAGGTGGGACCGAATGCCCGACGACCGATCTCCCTGATGCGATCCGGAACCGTCGCGATGGAGCGGGTCATGGACTACCTGCGCATCCGGACGGTCTTGTAGGCCTCCCCAAGTGTGAAGGGTTCGTCCTTCGCGACCTCTTCCTGCCGCTCTCGCAACCGTTCGGCAAGGCCATCACCATCGCCAACCTGGCTCGCATGGGCGAGCAGGGCGTGGATCTTGGCATCGAAGTGGTCGGTAATGTCGATGACGAGATCGGGCGATTCCGACCCGAAATACCAGATCTCGGCGGTCTTGTGCGGCTCGATGCCTGCCGCCTTGTGCTCGGGGAAGTAGAGGGGATCGCGCGCCAGGGGGTAGACGCAATCGTGCGCCGTGATCCCTACGGCCCGATGATCCGGATGGAGGGCGTAGGGACGAAACGGGTCGTGCGTGACGATCACGTCGGGCTTGTGTGTCCGGATCATGCGGACGATCTTCTCCCGAAACTCGACGGACGGGAAGACGTGCCCGTCACCCTCTCGCAGGAATTCCACCTTGTGGACGCCGAGTCTCCGTGCCGCTTCGAGCTCCTCGGCCTCGCGCGTCTGGGCGAGTGTTTCCGGCGTGTACGACTCGTCGGTGGTCCCCCGGTCGCCCGACGTCACCTGAACGATGACGATATCCTTTCCTTCCGATGCCAACCGGTTGATGGTCCCGGCTGACGAAAACTCGGCGTCGTCGGGATGGGCGACAACCCAGAGATACGTTTGATATGCGTTCTGGTCTTCAGTCACGTGACTTGCTGCTCCTGTTCAAGGTTCGGCTATGCGAGCCGGACGCAGGTTCGGTGATCGTCAGATTGATTTCTCGGCATGGTATGGATCAGCCGACGGGCGCCACTCCGCGAGTGAGCGCACGAAGCTCATCGGCCAGCCCTGCGATCGACACTTCGACCTGCTCGCCGCTCTGCAGATTCTTGAGCGAGACCGTGCCACGGTCAAGCTCGCCAGCGCCGGGGATGATGGCAAACGGAATACGCCGGCGATCGGCGTACTTCAGTTGCGCGCCGAGTCCCTTGTTGTCGATGATGGATTGGTCGACCCGAAGACCTTCATTTCGGAGCTTGCGCACGATGCGCGAAGCCTGAGCGATCGTATCCGGCAGGTAGACCATGAACGCATCCGCGACAGCGGAAGGAACCTCGATGAGGTTGTACTCCCGCACCACTTCCAGGATTCGCTCGAAACCGAGCGAGATTCCGGTAGCCGGGATCTGGCGTCCGAGGAAGTTGCCGATCAGGCCGTCATACCTGCCAGTACCGGCGATCGACCCGACCCTGGGCGATTCAACCCGCGCCTCGCAGACCGGCCCCGTGTAGTAGTCAATGCCGCGGGCCAGCGCCAGATCGATCTTCCAGGTTTCCGGAGCGACACCGAGTTCGTCCAGGTGCCGTGTCAACGCTCGCAGCTCGCGCACCGCCTCCGGGCCACCGTCCACGTCGGCAAGCTGGTGATCGGCACTCGCCAGAAGGGAGGCGGAATCTCCCTGCTGTGTCACCAGCGCGAGGACTCGGTCAGCGCTTCCGGCATCGACGCCGGCGTCGACCAATTCGCGGCGGACACCATCGGCTCCAATCTTGTCGAGCTTGTCGACGGCGCGAAAAACGCCGCCGGCATGTTCTGCCGGTACACCGGCCAGCCTCGCGAGCGCCGCCAGCAGCTTGCGGTGATTGATGGAGATGACCGCCTGTGGCAACCCAACGGCATGAATGGCGTCGGCGAGCACGCTGATGCCTTCGGCGTCGGCGAGCATCGAGGACGAACCGACGATGTCCGCATCACACTGGATGAACTCCCGGAAGCGTCCTCGCTGAGGCTTCTCCGCTCTCCATACTGGCGCTATGTGATACCGCTTGAAGGGCAGCACAACATCGTTCTCGTGCATCGCGACGAACCGGGCGAGCGGCACGGTCAGGTCGTAGCGAAGCCCAACCCTTCGGCCGCCGTGGTCCTCGAAGTGATACATCAGCTTCTCGTTCTCACCGGCCTTTCCGGTCAGAACGTCGAGATATTCCAGGGTGGGGGTGTCGATGGGCTCGAACCCGTGCTTCTCGAATATGGACCGAAAGATGTCGGTCAGGCGTTGTCGGAGGATCATATCCTCCGGCAGGTAGTCCCTGAACCCCTTCAGTACCCGCGCGTCTTGTCTCGCCATCATGAAGTCCTCTGCATGGGTTGCCAATTGCCGAAACGGACGGCGATGCGGATCAGCCGTCGCGCTTGGTGCTCACTCGGTGTTTTCTCAGCTCATGGATGACGTGCCCGAGCTCGGGGCCGATCAGCTTCTCCATCGCAAGACGCACGGCGTTGGATGAGCCCGGCAGGCAGAATACGGCGGTATCGCCCGCAGCGCCGCCGGTAGCGCGGGAGAGCATCGCCGCCGCGCCGACTTCCTGCCATGAAAGCATGCGAAAGAGCTCGCCGAATCCATCGAGGCGCTTGTCGAGCAACGCCGCCACAACCTCATAGGTGGAATCACGGCTGGAGATGCCGGTGCCGCCATTGGTGATCACCGCATCGACTCCTGGGTCCGCGATCCACATCATCAGCACCTCGCGAATGCGGTCAGGGTCATCGGGGACGATCTCGTAGGCCACCACCTCGAAGCCACGCCACCCCAGCGTTTCCCGGATGATCTGGCCACTCCGGTCATCTTCATGCGTGCGAGTGTCGCTCATTGTCAGCACGGCGATCCGTGCCGACTCGGGTGCCTGGTCGCGATGATCCTGGGCGGGAGATCGGGGTAGCTCGAATTCCTGGAATGTCATGGTGCGATTTCCTCGATTCCGTGTGCGGCGGTGAGTTTCTCAACCGCCTGGCGCGCTTCTCGAACCTGGCGTTCCAGTGACGGAGTGACAGGGTCCCGAGCCGCCAGCAATGCGGCGATCGATGACACGCCGATCATGATCCAGGCCGCCACCGCCCAGCGTGTCGCCGCTGGCGTGCCTGGGTCGCCGGCGACCGCAACTAACCCCACGGCCAGCAGGGCGGCAATCACAAAGATTGCATAGAGCGCAATTCGCGACGGAAGTGCTCGGTTGCGCTTGGGCTGCGTTTGGTCAAGCAGCCAGGTTAATCGTTGCTGCACGGGATGGAGAACGCGCGGATCATGCCGTGCGGCCTGTTCCCAGGCATCGATCGCGCCCTGCCAGTCGCCGATGCTTGCCCTGGAGTCACCAAAGTGAAGGTTGTCGATGCCTCGGTCCATGTTCGTGGCCGGGTCGCGCAATCGGTCCCTGATACAGGATTCGCCCGTGGCGGGTGATTTGTCAAGATTCAACAAGCGCGTTCACCAGGTGTTCGACTTGGGCGATACCGGTTGCCGGGTGTATCGTCACCGCGACGATATCTCCACGCCAGATCATGTCGTGGTACTGGGGATGATCTGCAACGAACCACTCGGCCGCGTCGAGGATCTTCTGGCGCTTGGATTCCGACACGGCATCGGCCGCTCGACCGAATCGGTCGCCGACTCGCGTCTTGACCTCCACGAAGACCAGCTCGTTGCCTGTCCGCATGACCAGGTCGAGTTCCCCGTCGGGGCAGTGCCAGTTGGTGGCGACGCAGGTGTACCCATGCCCCTCCAGCCAGGCCCTGGCGTGCGACTCTCCCGATTGACCGCGTTTGGCGCGGATACCTGGATCAACCATGCTGGATTGCTCCGCACTCGCGCACCGGCCGGAACGACTGCCGATGATGCCGGCTGGGTCCGGCGGTGCGCAACGCGTCGAGATGCGCCGCCACGCCATACCCCTTGTTGCGTTCCCAGGCATATCGGGGCCATTCGCCGGCCAGGTCGCACATGATGGTGTCTCGGTGTACCTTCGCGACGATCGATGCCGCCGCGATCGACATCGAGCGCGCATCGCCATCGATCAGACCAATTTGGGGGAGGCTGTGGTCGATCGTCAAGGCATCGATCAACACGAAGTCCGGCACACAATTGCGTTCGATGTCGCGAAGTGCGATTTCCATCACCAGCCGGTTGGCGGCGCCAATGCCGACCTCGTCGATGTACGGGGCATCGATCTCGGCAATGGTCACATGCCGGGCGCGTTCGAGAATGTGGGTGGCGAGACTCGCTCGCCTTCCGGGAGCAAGTGTCTTCGAGTCCGAAACATCGCTCCAGGGAGGCGAATGCAGATCCGCGCCAGACGGCAGGACCACCGCCGCCGCGACGATGGGCCCGGCGAGCGCACCGCGACCAACCTCGTCCATGCCCACGATCGTCCGATACCCCGCGGCATGGAGCGCGGCCTCACTGGCGAGCATGTGTGAACTGGTTCGGGTCATCTGCTACCCCACCAAACAGGAACGCGCGGCCGGATACCATCGTACCCAACCGCGCGTTCGACCGCGACCTGTTCCGCGCAGCGTGCGGAAGCCTATCTCTGGGCAAGGTCCCGGCGTCGCTCGGCGATGCGGGCGGCGCGTCCGGTTCGGCCACGAAGGTAGTACAGCTTGGCTCGCCGGACCCGGCCGTGACGGGTGACTTCGATCTTGTCAATGCGAGGAGACTGGATGAGGAACGTTCGCTCCACCCCGATGCCGTGCGAGGCAATTCGGCGCACCGTGAAGTTCTCGTTGATGCCACCGGCTCGGCGGCGAATCACGACACCTTCGAACACCTGGATTCGCTCGCGGTTCCCTTCGACAACCTTCGCGTGCACGCGAACGGTGTCACCAGGCCCGAAATTCGGGACATCCTTGAGTTGTTCCTGCTCGATCGAGCGAATCAGATCGACTGCCATGTCGCGCCGTTCCTTCGTGGTGGTTGCGGGGATTGAGCTGCCCCGTTGCTGAGTCATCATGGATTGAGCGCACACGCCACACATCCCGGCGGCGGCGGGCACCGGAACAGTGTACCACGTTACTGCGCCGGCGCGAGCAGCGAGCTGCCCTCCAGAACGCTGATGACCTCGGCCGCGACTTCGTATCGGCCAAACGACGGCATGATGTAGGTGCCGTCCGCGAACGGGACGAGCTCCTGCAGTAGCTCCTGCGCCATCCGGACACCTTCCTTGCGTCCCTCCGAGCCCGCCCGGCGCATTCGGTCTCGTGCGCGGTCCGTCAGGACGATACCGGGCACCTCGTTGTGCAGGAACTCCGCGTGGCGGGATGACTGCAGCGGCAACACGCCGATCATCACCGGTACTGGCAGGCGTTCCTCGCCGAAGTACCGAAGGAACCTGCGCCAGACATCGACATCGAAGATCGGTTGGGTCATCACGAAGTCCGCGCCGGCGTCGATCTTGGCGTGCAGACGGCGCGCTTCTTCAGCGAGGTCATCTCGCGTTGGATCGATGGCGCACGCAATGGTGAAACCTGCGCCCTGGCCGATCGACGCGCCAGCGGAGTCCTCGCCCTGGTTGAGGCGGGTGATGATCCGTATCAGCCCGATCGAGTCCACGTCGTACACCGCCGACGATTCGGGATAGTCGCCGAGGTTGGGGGGGTCACCGGTGAGCGCCAGGATGTTCCGGACGCCGGCCGCATGGGCTCCGAGCAGTTCCGACTGCAAACCCATCAGCGAACGATCGCGCGTGGTGAAATGGATGATGGTTTCGATATCCAGCTCCTGCTGGATGAGGTAGCACAGCGTCATGGCGCTCATGCGGACGCGCGCCATAGGGCTGTCGGCGACGTTGATCGCGTCGACGCCGGCATCCTTGAGCAGCCGCGCGCCGTGGAGTGCCTTTTGGGGATTGAGTCCCTTTGGTGGATCGATCTCCACGCAGCGCAGGAACGACTGCCCCAGCCTTCGCTTCAATCTGGTCGGCTCGATGTGATCCCCGGTATCCGCGGGGCTCGACCAGCGCGTTCCCGCGGGACGAATCGACGGCGGTTTCGGCTGCGTTTCCCCGTTGGTGTCGCGCGCATCGATTGCTGCTCGCATCGCGGCGATGTGATCGGGGGTGGTGCCGCAGCAGCCGCCAACGATGCGGGCGCCAGCATCGATGACACGACCGGCGAACTCCGCAAAGTACTCCGGCGACGAACGGTAGATCAATCGCGAGCCGACCATCGTCGGATAGCCGGCGTTCGGGATCGCGGCGACCGCTGGACCGCCATCGGACAACGATTCGCATGCTTCGCGCATCTTCCCGACGACGCCCATCAGGCGCTGTGGACCTACCGAGCAATTCGCGCCGACGACGGCGACCTCATATGCCGCCAGGATCGGCACCACGGTCTGCGGCTCGTGCCCGGAGAGTGTGCGCCCATCTTCGGCGAACGTCATGAGCGCGACGATGGGAAGATCGGTCGCTTGTTTGGCCGCGTCGAGCGCGGCAGTCATCTCGTCGATGCTGCCCATCGTCTCGACGACCAGCAAGTCAATGCCGGCTTCGACCAGGGCATCGATTTGCTCGCGGAATGCGGCGGTCGCGTCGGCGGCGGTTAGGGTGCCGATTGGAGCGATCGTCCGGCCGGTTGGGCCGACCGAGCCTGCGACCAGAACCGGCCGCCCACTGATTTCGCGCTCCTCGCGGGCAAGTTTGACGCCACGGAAGTTGATGTCCCGAACTTTATCTGCCATGCCGTGGTGTTCGAGTCGGATACGATTGGCGCCGAAGGTGTTGGTTTCAATGATGTCTGCCCCGGCCTGGATGTAGGCCCGATAGACGCTGGCGACGGTATCGGGGTGGGACAGGTTGAGGGCATCGAGACATTCGTCGAGCGACCTGCCGGCCTCATAGAGCATTGTGCCCATCGCGCCGTCGAAGAGCAGCGGACGCTGGCGAAGTGCGGTTGTGAACGGATGGGCCATGGTCGTCATGCTCCTGCGGGCGAAGGGCGTTCGGCGGACCGACACGCCAGGACGAGGTCTGCTGAGTCTCCCGATCCGTTCTGCCGCGAACGGCAAGGTCGGTGTGCGGACCTCCGGTCTAGTCAGACAGTCTAGAATATCCCGACCTGGGAGGGGCGTGCCTGGCGAGCCACGCGTTGACACTCATGAATCGCTGCACGTAAGGTACGAACGACGCAGACAGTGGCCCGCGGCCTCGATCGGCATTTTTCGTGGGACAACGAACCCGGTGTGCTCGACCGACGCACCGGAACGAACGAGCTTGGCATGATAGATACCTACAACAGCCGCACCGAAACAGTTCAGGACCGGATCGGCGGGAGCCCGGCCAAGCCGGGAATCCTCATGGCCATTGGTGGCGCCGAGGACAAGGTCAAGGACAAAGTGATTCTCTCCGCATTCGCACACCACGCAGGCGGCAAGAAAGCACGGATAGCTATCGTGCCAACGGCATCATCGATCGAGGGCGCCGGGCTTCGATATAAGGCGCTCTTCCTGGGAATGGGGGTTGAGGAGGCCGAGGTCGTTTATATCCAGAACCGGGAAGACGCGAACGCGGACGCCAATATTGACGAACTCGACGATGCGACAGGCATCTTCCTCACCGGTGGCAACCAGGTGCGGCTTTCGGTCCTGATCGGCGGCACGCGATTCGAGGAGACCGTGCGCCGAAAACACGCGGAAGGAACCGTGATTGCCGGTACCAGCGCCGGCGCATCGATCCTGTCCGCGCACATGATCGCCGGTGGTGCCGGTGGAGCGGTGCCGAAGCAACGCATGGCCATGATGGTCGCCGGATTCGGGCTCATCTCCAATGTGATCATCGACCAGCACTTCCGGCAACGCGATCGCATCGGGCGATTGCTGTCGCTCGTCGCCACCAACCCGGGTCTCCTCGGCATAGGAATCGACGAGGATACGGCGGCGATTTTCCAGGATGGTGGACGGATGGACATCATCGGCCGGCACAGCGTGACGATTGTGGATGGCTCGGAGATGTACAGCGACATCTTTCGAGTGAAGGGGCACGGCGAGGTCACGGTGAGCAACGCAAAGCTGCATGTGCTCCCTGCCGGCCGATCCTTTGACCTTGGTATCCGTCAGATGCTCGAGGACCCGCAATAGCGCTGGTCCTCGTCGAGGCCCGCCTTCTCCTGGTTCCATCAGATTCCTTCGCAGGATAGTATGCTTGCAGCCATAGCCGATTGGCCGGAGGCAAGGCGGTGTGCCGGGCGACGCCGGAGGGTACACCCTCCGCTGGCGGTTGGGTACCCGGACCCTGAGAACCCTGGGGGTGGGCCCATGATGGAGATTCGCAAGACCACTGTCTATCGCGGCCCCAATGTGTGGGCACGCATGCCGGCAATTCACTACGTTCTCGATATCGGCGAGCTCGAGGAACGCCCCTCGAACAAGATCCCCGGGTTCTACGAGCACCTCACCGAGCTCATGCCCTCGTTGTACGAGCACCGCTGTTCGGTGGGCAAGCCCGGCGGATTCCTCCAACGCATGCGCCAGGGAACGTGGATGGGGCATGTGCTGGAGCATGTGGCGCTGGAGATCCAGAACCTGGCCGGCGCGGAGGTGGGTCGAGGCAAGACCCGCTCGACCGACGAGAAGGGTGTCTACAACGTCATCTTCCAGTATGACCAGGAAGATGTCGGTCTCGCGGCGGGGAAGCTTGCGCTCCGCTTGCTCAACAGTCTCGTCTATGGGGAGCCGGTGGATTTCGACTACCAGTCGGAATTGGAGCAGGTCATTCGCCTCGCAGAACGCCTGGCATACGGTCCGTCAACCGGCGCCATTGTCCAGGAGGCTCACCGTCGTGGCATCCCGGTGCTGCGCCTGGATCCCCGGCGCTCGCTGGTGCAGCTCGGACACGGAAAATACCAGAAGCGAATCTGGGCGACGGTGACATCCCGTACCGCGAACATCGCGGTCGATATCGCCAGCAACAAGGAGCTGACCAATCGCCTGCTCATGGAAGTGGGGATTCCGGTCCCGAAGTCCTCGGTTGTGCGCAATGTCGACGATGCGGTGCGGGCCGCGCGACGCATCGGATACCCGGTGGTGATCAAGCCGCTGGACGGAAACCACGGTCGCGGGGTGTTTGTGAACCTTGCCGACGATGACGAGGTGCGCGAGTTCTTCGAGAACGCCTGGCGGGAAAGCCGCAACGGCTACATTGTTGTGGAGTCCTTTATCACCGGTCGCGATTATCGCATCCTTGTCGTGGACAACGACGTCGTTGCCGTGGCGGAGCGGGTGCCCGCGCACGTTACCGGTGACGGTA
>JAUIGA010000025.1 GCA_030430125.1 Chloroflexia bacterium
TGCGCCTGGGCGGCTTTCGCCGCGTCGACAACCTCCTCCTCGGTCGCGTCGGGTCGCCCATAGGCGATGTTCTCGCGGATCGACATCGAGAAGAGGAAGCTCTCCTGCATCACCACGCCGATGTTGCGCCGCAGCGAGGCGAGCGTGATGTCCCGCACATCGACGCCGTCGATGCGGACGGTTCCCTCGGTGGCGTCGTAGAACCGCGGGATCAGGTTGATGATCGAGCTCTTGCCGGAGCCGGTGGCGCCGGCGAGCGCGACGATCTGACCGGGATGCGCCTCGAATGAGACATCGTGCAGCGCCGGTACGTGGCTGCCGGTGTAGGCGAACGAGACGTGGTCGAAGGTCACCACGCCGCGCATGGCATCCATCGGCTGCGCACCGGGTGTGTCGGCGATGGCCGGCGTGCGGTCGAGGATCTCGAAGATGCGATCGGCCGAGGCCAGCGCCCGCGCGATGCGGTTGACGACGAAGCCGAGCCAGCGCACCGGTTCGTTCAGCAGTGACGTGTAGCGCTCGAAGGCGACCAGCGTGCCGATCGAGACCTGCCCGGTGAGCACCATGTAGCCGCCCAGCCAGACGACGCCGGCCACGCTGAGCCCGTTCATCGCGAGCGTCAGCGGGTAGTTGAACGCCCACTTGTACGACGCGCGAATGTTGCGATTGAAGAGACTCTGGAGCTCGTCCTCGAACCTGGTGGACTCGGGCAGCTCCTGCGCGAAGGCGCGCACCACGCGCCCGCCGGCGACGTTTTCCTGCAGCGCCGAGGTCATCACGCCGAACTGTTGCTGCACCCGCAGGAACATCGGGCGGATGGTGACACCGAAGCGGAACGACCAGAAGAGCAGGAAGGGGGTGGTGGACAGCGCCACCGCGCCGAGCAACAGGTTCTCGCGCAGCAGCAGGAAGGTGATGATGACCAGCAGGGCGATGCCGTGCGGGATCGCTCGCAGCGACATCATCAGCATGCCCCGGATTTGCTGGACGTCATCGGTGGCGCGGGACATCAGCTGTCCGGTCTGGGCCTGGTCGTAAAACTGAAAGGGGAGCTCCTGGAACTTGGCGTAGAGCTGATTGCGCATGTCGTTGGCGACACGCTCGGCCAGTACGTTGAGGTTGTAGGAGCGGACGAAGGTGAAGCCGCCCTGCACGAGCGACAGCCCGACGAGCAGCAGCGCCGATTGCCAGAGGAAGGTCATGTCGCGATCGGCGACCCCGTGGTCGACGGCGCGCCCGAGTACCCATGGAATCGCCGTCTGCGCGACGACACCGATGATCAGGGCGAAATAGACGACAAGAGCCCGACGCCAGTAGGGTTTGAGATAGGAGAATATGCGGAGCGCGGTAGCCACGAGATGCCTCTCGTTGTCGATCTGCGAGCGTGTGCGACTCCGACGGGCGTGCGGAATCCCCATCCTGCACCCGCGAGTCGGCCAGTTAGTTTACCGCCCTGGCCGCGATGTGTAAACGCGCGATTCCCGATGATAGTGTGAAGCCGTTGAGTCCGGGACGTCGCGGACCGGTGCGACGGCGCGCGAGGCAGGATATCACCGTGCCGGGCGTGGGAACACAATATGGAATACCATATGGACCGAAGTCGACAGGCGGGAGAGACGGCCATGACGGATGCTGGAACCTTTGAGCCGGAATCGGAGCGAGTCATCCGGCAGGTGCGCGATGACATTCTCGATGGCGTGCGACCACCGGGGAGCCGGCTCGTCGAGCGCGAGATCGCGGCGGAGCTCGGCGTCAGCAGGTTGCCGGTTCGTGACGCCCTGCGCGTGCTGGTGGCTGAGGGCCTGGTGACGCCGCGCCCCCGCACCTGGGCTGTCGTGCGCGAGTTCACCCCGTCGGATGTCGCCGACCTCCACGAGGTGCGCACGGCGCTGGAAGTCATGGCGTTCCGGCTCGCGGCTGAGCGGCACACACCCGAGGGGCTGGCCAGGCTCCGGCGGGTGCTGGACGCGGGGCTGCATGCGTCCCGTGATGGCGATGCCGTGCGGGCACGCCGGGCCGCGGCGGATTTTCACGAGACCGTCACCGACCTGGCCGACAACGGGCTGCTCAGCGAGATCGAGCGCCTGTTGCGGAGCCGGATGCGCTGGTTGCTCAGCCAGCACGACGACCTGGTCGGTGTGGCGGAGGAGCATGAGGAGCTGTACCAGGCGATCGCGGATCGGGATCTGCCGCGGGTCGAGCAGCTCGCCACAGTGCACGCCGCCACCGTCCGCGCGGTCAATGTCGATCGCCCGGTCCCGGCCCAGGCGGATGCCAGCGAATGACCTCGCTGTTTAGTGCTGGACGCCGCTGTAGCGAATCAGCTCCGGCACCCTGACCGCCAGGATCAGCATCGTCAGGATGAGCAGGAGGGCGCTGACGAAGGTTGTCGGCCCCACACCCACCCGCTGCGCCACCGCGCCGAGCGCCAGCGACGACAGTGGCATGATCCCGATGGCAAGCTCCTGCAGGCCGAGCGCGCGACCCTGCATGGCGGGTTCGGTCGTCATCAGCAGCAAGGTCGTCTGCAGCACGCCGAACGAAGCGCTCATCAGGCCGATACACCCCATCAGCGCGAACGACAGCGGTACCGAGCTCGAGATGGCGAACAGGGCCCAGAAGAGACCCCAGGTGGCCGTCCCCAGCACGAAGAGCCCGCCCTTGAAGCGGAAGTCTCCCAGCGATGCGATGATCAGCGAACCGGTCAACCCGCCGGCGCCGCTACAGGTCAGGAGCCAGCCCAGACCGGCGGCGTCCAGATCCAGGACATCCACCGCGAACACCGGGATGAACGCCTGGTAGATGGGCCAGATCAGAATGTTTGCGGCGAGCGTGACCAGCAGCACCGCCGATGCCAGACGGCTGGAGAGGATGGTCCGGAAGCCGCCCGCGAGCATCTGCATCGCCGACTCCTGATGCGCCTGCCGTGACCCCTTCTGCGATCGCAGGGGCCATAGCGCCAGCAGCGAGATGGCATACCACGCGGTCGAGATCCACAGGGCCGCCGGCGCGCCGAATGTGCTGATCATCGCGCCGCCGAGGGCCGGGCCGACGACCTGGGTCATGTTCATCGCCATGGCGTTCAGTGCGTTCGCATTGCTGAGATTTTCGCGGCCGACGAGATCGAGCACCAACGCCGCGCGGGCTGGCTGCGACGGGGATTGCGCGAGGCCGATGGCCAGGCCGCCGAGGAGGAGCGCCCAGTATGGTGCGTAGCCGGCCGAGGCCATGGTGGCGACCGTCGCGACAGCCACCAGCGCCCACAGGCAGGCGACGATGAGCAACCGCACCCGGTCGAATCGGTCGGAGAGGACGCCGCCGAACGGACCCAGCAGAAGCGGCAGGAGGCGGACGGCGGTGAACAACGCGAGCAGGAACTCCGATCGCGTCGACTCGTACACAATCCAGCCCAGCACCAGCGTCTGGGTCCACGCTCCGCCGAAGAAGAACATGTTGGAGATCCAGAGCAGGCGGAACGCGGGACTCTCCCGAAGCGATGCCAGGATGCGCATGCCGCGTGCTGGCCGCGGTGCCCTGGCGCTCGTTTCCAGCTTCGGCGTTGATGTCACACACTGCTCCTCTGTCATGGGTTGGCATGGCGATGACCCGGCATCGGATCCCCCAGCGCGATGGTATACCAAAGAGACGAGGTTGGGCGATCGCGCCGGCGGGCAGCGGCCCCGGTGCGCCGATTGCGAGAGGCACGACCAGCCCACGCCGGAATCCGGACGGCGACTGACCGTGTTTCGGTGTTCCATGGAGACGATTCGACGCGTGTTCATAGTTCGACCGGGAGGATGGGGATGGCTGAGGTTGTGCTGTTTCACCACGCGCTGGGGTTGACGCCCGGCGTCGTTGCGTTTGCCGATGCGTTGCGTGGCGCGGGGCACATCGTGCACACGCCAGACCTGTTCGCGGGGCGTACCTTCGATTCCATTGAGGCGGGGGTGGCCCACGCCGAGGAGATCGGCTTCGACGAGGTGATCTCCCGCGGCGCCCGCTCGGTCGAGGGGTTGCCCGCGGGGTTGGTCTTCGCCGGCTTCTCCCTCGGGGTCCTTCCGGCCCAGAACCTGGCGCAGACCCGGCCGGGCGCGCGAGGGGCGGTGCTCATGTACTCCTGCATCCCGGTGTCGGAGTTCGGCCCGGCCTGGCCCGACGGCGTGCCCGTGCAGATCCACGGTATGGACGCCGACCCGTTCTTCGTCGGCGAGGGGGATGTCGAAGCTGCCCGCGCGCTCGTCGCGGAAGCCGAGGATGCGGAGCTGTTCCTCTACCCCGGCGACCAGCACTACTTTGCCGACAGCACCCTGCCGTCGTACGACGCGGCCGCCACCACCCTGCTGACCGAGCGTGTGCTCACGTTCCTGCGGGGTGTCGACGGTGAGGAAGGGGAGTGATGACCGACTCGGACCGCGCCTTCCTGGACGCACAGGGGCGGTACATGGCGGAGCAGGGATATGCGGAGCCGCCGATCACGGGAGACGAGGTCGCCACCCTCCTCGGGTTCCTGGAGCGCCAGCGTGCGACCTTCGCGTGGAACGTCGGCGGGCTGGATGCGGCCGGGTTGCGGGCGACGCTCGGTTCCTCGGCGATGACGTTGGGCGGGATGCTGAAGCACATGGCGCGCTTCGAGGATGACATGTCGAACGAGTGGCTGCTCGGGCGCGGGCAGCTTCCTCCGTGGAATGCGGTGGATTGGGACGCCGAGCACGACTGGGACTGGCGCTCGGCCGCTGAGGACACCCCCGCGGAGCTCTATGCGGGCTGGCGGGAGGCGGTCGCTCGCTCCCGCGCCCTGTTCGCTGTGGCGCTTGCCGCGGGTGGTCCCGATCGGCGGGCACTGGGAATCACCGATGACCGTGGCGAAGCGCCGACTGCGCGCGTGATCCTGCTCAACATGATCGAGGAGTACGCGCGGCACAACGGCCACGCGGACCTCATTCGGGAGTCGGTGGATGGGCAGGTCGGGCACGATCCGCCTGGCGCCGCGTCGTGACAAGATTTTCGTGCTCGTCGTATCGGTAGGGGAGTCCTTGAACGCGCTCATCCAACGTCGTGGGATGCGTCGCTGGCGCGTTCAATGGCCTCCCGACTCGGTCGATGACTGCCGCGTTCATTGGCGGGACGCCCTTGCATGCGCGGAACGCTGGCAAGGATGGTGCCAGCGTTCCGCGCATGCAAGGCGCACCCTGCGGAAGATTGCGCGAACGCCGGGTTAGTCCGAGATGCCGCTCGGCGTCCGCCAGAGCTCGCCGAGGCGGCCACGTGCCTGGTGCTCGCCGTGTTCCCAAACCTCGTCGAACCGGTCGGTCAGCGTGACCAGGTCGGCCATGGCATGGCTCATCCAGCCGATGATCTCGACCGTCGCGGCGTGGTCGTCCGCCAGGGACTCGTGGCTGAACATCGGCTGATTGTGCGCCACCCGGTTGCGCGGCACCCGCGCGGTTGCAGATATCCCAGAGCTCGTTGGGCCCCCGCTCCAGCAGTGCGTCGTCCTGATCGAACCGAGTGTCGGTGCCGTAGAGTTCGCGTTGCGCGGGGTGACCTCGAAGATGGCGCGGATGGGGTAGAGCGCTTCCGAAAGCCGCAGGCTCCAGAGGCAGACGACTACGGTGGCGATGTTGCGGCAACGGTCCGTCGTCATGCACCCTCCGGGACGATGCCGCACAGAAAAAACCCCGGCGTCATCACCGATGCGACGACCGGGAGTGGGCCACCGGGGAACACGCATCGCCATGGTCGCACGACCTCACCTGTGTACCGATGGTACGGACAGCATGCGGACGAAAACTGTCCGCTGAGACAGGTATCGTTGAAACCAGGAAGGATGGTTTGCAAGGGGGTACCATGATCGATTCGCGCAGCGGCGCGCTCCGAACACTGTACGCGGCGAACGCGACCCGGTGCAGCCTGGTCGATGTGCCGGAGCTCGCGGTGCTCGCCATCGATGGTGAGGGCGATCCGGCGCGGTCGTCGGACTACTCGGTGGCGGTGTCCGCTCTGATGGCGCTCGCAGGGAGTGTGCGTGCGACGCTCAAGAAAGAGCGCCCCGCGGAAGCGTTCCGGATAATGCCCCTCGAAGGGGTGTGGTCACTGCCGGACGAGTTGATCTTCGCCGAAGACCCGGAGATCCGCGACCAGCTCCAATGGACCCTGCAGGTGGTCCAATCCGACGGCGTTGACGCCGATATCGTGGCGCGCAGCCGGGCGGCGATTGCCGCGAAACGGCCGCACGTCGCCGCGCTCGACCGGGTCGAGCTTCGGGTACTGCCTGCCGGCCCGGCGGGGCAATTGCTGCATCGCGGTCCCTGGCGAGACGAGCCGGCGACGCTGGACCGCCTTCATCGCTGCGTGCGGGAGCGAGGCGGCCGCCCGACGCACGGGCACCGGGAGATCTATCTCAACGATCCAGGGCGCACGCCGCCCGAGCGGCTGAAGACGATCCTCCGGATTGGCTACACCCGCCTGGATTGACGCCGTCCCGACGCCAGCCGGCGGACGAACCTCTGGGGCTGGATCGCGATACCGGGTTGCCTGGCGCATGGTATCGCTCGTCGATGGCGTTGGCGTTTCGTAATCTGCGACTTCTGCAATCGAGTGATACTCTCAACGGTTGATCGATACAACCGCGTTGGGTGCCATGAAGCACTGGTGCGCGATCAGTCCGGGCGGCAGGACCCGCTGCTTGCCACCCTGTGGGCGAGTGGCGGGTGCGCGGATACGGCTGCAGAGAAGGCCATTGCCGGCATGCGGGCCGGTTCCGAATGACCGCTGCAACCAGGTGGCCACATCGACGCCCGGCGTTGTCGATTGCCGATGCCTCCGTTCGACAAGGGGGTGAGACCGTCATCGGGACGGAGCTCGCGAACCCGGCCAGGCATCTGGCCGGAACCCAGTCAAGGAGGTCCGACGACGTGAAGCGACGCGAGTTCATCGCGGGATCAGTCGCCGCAATAGCGACACCGATCGACACATTTGCCCAGGCAACCCCCAACGCGAATACACCGGAGGAAGGAATCCCCATGACCACCACGCAGCAGTCCCAGACCGGATATGCCCCCGTCAACGGCCTGGAGATGTACTACGAGATCCACGGCACCGGCGGTACCCCGCTCCTCCTGCTGCATGGCGGGTTGTTCAACATCGACCTGCAGTTTGGCGAGCTGGTCCAGGCCCTCGCCGAGACGCGCCAGGTGATCGCCGCCGACTTCCAGGCGCATGGCCGTACCAATGACATCGATGGCCGGCCACTGTCCACGGTCAACCTGACGTCCGATGTCGTTGGCCTGCTGCGCCATCTTGGGGTCGAGCAGGTCGATGTCTTCGGGTACAGCATCGGGGCCGCCGTGTCGCTCGGTCTGGCCATCCAGCATCCGGAGCTGGTCCGCAAGATCGTGGTGTCGTCCGTGGCCTTCCATCCCGATGGCAATCGTCCCGAGAACCAGGACGCCGTCGGCGCGATGACGGTCGACATGATTGCCGGCACCCCGATGGAACAGGACTACCTCGCCAAGTCGCCGAATCCCGACAAGCTGCAGCAGCTGCTCGACAAGCTCGGCGCCTACGACGACGGAGAAGGTTGGGAAGATGCCCAGATCGAAGGGATTGCCGCGCCAACCCTCATCACGGTGGGGGACTGCGACATGGTGCGGCTGGAGCACGCGGTTCGCTTCCTGCAGTTGCGCGGCGGCGACGTCAACGGGGATTTCGCCGGCGTGCCGGCATCGCAGCTGGCCGTGTTGCCCGGTACCACACACTTCTTCGGACTCAGCCGGCCATCGCTGGTGCTGGAGCTGGTCGTCCCCTTCCTCGATACGCCCATGCCTGAAGGCCAATAAGTCGCAAACCTCTCGTCCGCGCCCAGGATCCGCGCGCAATGAATGTGCCGGTGCTGGGCGCCGATGTGTGGAAGTTCTTCATCCCGCAGCATAGCCACACATGGCCGCGGACCAGCAGCCTCCGAACGGATGCACCACCTGTAGCACCGGCCTTGTGTTGGCCGCAACGGATTGTCTGTGGCGCGGTCACGCGAGTTCCGTATCAGTCCGAGACGCTGCTCGGCGCCTGCCAGAGCTCGCCGAGGCGTCCGCGGGCCTGGTTCTCGCCGTGTTCCCAAACCTCGTCGAAGCGGTCAGTCAGCGTGACGAGGTCCGCCATCGACCGGCTCATCCAGCCGATCACCGCGACGGTTCCGGCGTGTACCTCCGCCAGGTCCGGCTGGTTGAACACCGGCCGGTAGTGCGCCACCCGGTTGCGCAGTACCCGCGAGTGGTTGCAGACCATCCAGAACTCGTTGCGCGAGTGGGAGCCGTCCGGCGCGTAGGGGAAGACCGCCCGCAGCAGCTTGCCGCCCTCCGGCTCCCAGAATCGATCCTCGTACGCATCCTGCAGCAGCGCGCACCAGAAGCCGAGGTTCATCTGGGCGACGATGCGGTTGGCATTGACCGGCTTGTCGTTGCGCCGAAGCGCCTCCTTCGACTGCTCGATCTCATCGCGCTCGCGCTCGTGCAGCACGCCCTGCTTGTCGAACCACTCCTCCGTGCCGTAGCGCTGGGCGAGCGCGTTGTGGATCTGGTTGCGAAGGGTGACCTCGAAGATGGCGAGGATGGGATAGAGCGCCTCGGAGAGCCGCAGGTTCCAGAGGTAGTGAACGACGGTGTCGACGTCGTCCTGATCGCTCTCGCGGTACGACTGGAGACGCACGTCGGACGCCGCCGCGCGGAGGTCGTGGAGGCGATCCTCCAGCATCTCGAGTTCGCGGTCGTCGTGCTCGTTGCTCATCGCGGTGTCCCCCTCGCCTGCGCCCCTGGTTCAGGGAACCCATGGTACCAGCTTCGCCCGGACCGGCTCTCGGCGCGTCAAGCGGGCAGTTGCGTGGCCGCGGCCGCGCGGGCGGCGCCCGGCGCCATCCCCACGGTGCGTTTGAAGGCGCGACTGAACGCCGCCTCGGAGCGGTACCCGAGCTTTTCGGCGATCTCGGCGAGGGCGGCGGTGCCGTCCGACAGCAGCGCCAGGGCGACGTTCATGCGCCAGCGCACGACGTAGCGCATTGGCGACTCGCCGACAAGCTCGGTGAAGCGCGCCGAGAAGGACGAGCGCGACATCGCCACCTCATGCGCCAGCCGCGCGACGGTCCAGTCTCGCTCGGGCTCGCGGTGGATGAGATTGAGCGCCCGGCCGATCTGAGGGTCGCGCATGGCGCCGAGCCATCCGGCACGGGCGTCCGGATCCTGCTCCAGCCACGACCGGATGGCCTGAATGACGAGGATATCCGCCAACCGTGTCACCACCGTCTCGCCTCCCGGCAACAGCGTCCGCGCTTCGTGGGCCATCAGCCGCAGCGTGCTCTGGAGCCACTCGCGCTGCAGCGAGGACGCGCCATCGACCACGATTGTTCGGGGCAGCAGGTCCATCAGGTGACGACCGGCCGGATGATTGAACCGGAAGACGCCGCAGACGAGCGTCGTAGCCGGGCCATCCCCATCGATCCGCAGGATCTCGTACCGGTCGCTGAGGTAGACGCGCGGCAGGTCGAACAGGCCGACAATCGGCGTGTCCGATTGGCTCTCCAGGCGATGCCCCTGGCCGTGGGGAACAAGCGCGAGATCACCCGGGCGCAGCCTGCGCGGCTCGGCCCCCGGGACGGCGAGCGTGCACGACCCCGACGTGATCACGTGAAACATGAGCGTCCCTGGGAGAGGCGGCAGATCAAGCGACCACGGCGCGGCGAACTCGCCCCGGCTGTAAAAGGCGCCCTCCAGGCGCAGAAAGTGGAGTGCCTCGCCGAGCGGGTCGGCCGGCTGAAGAAACGTGTCCATACATAAATCCTACGGCATCGCGACATGTTCGTCCAGAAGATTCGGACGATCGGTCATGAAACACGGATATGCGGTCATAGACCATCCGGAATGAAGTCTCCACAATGGACGAAGAGCAGGCGTTGGATCCTGCCGAGTGTCGAAACACGAGATGGAGACAGCCATGATCACCGTTATGGGAGCCACCGGAAACACGGGACGCAAGATTGCCGAGGGACTGCTCGCCGCCGGCGTACCGGTGCGGGCGCTGGGGCGAGACGAGGAGAAACTGGCGGGTCTTGCCGCGCTCGGTGCGGAGGTCAGGGCTGGCGACACCGTCGATCCGAACTTCCTCGCCGACGCCTTCCACGGGTCCGACGCCGCCTACACGCTGCTGCCGACCGATCAGCGCGCGCCGGACTACCCCGGACGTCAGAATGCGGAGGGCGAGGCGATCGCGCGGGCGGTCCAGGCAAGCGGCGTGCGTCATGTGGTCGCCCTCAGCTGCGTCGGCGCTGACGTGCCGACGGGGACGGGTGTGATTCTCGGGTTGCGCCGCCAGGAGGCGCGCCTGCGAACGATCCCGGGTATCGAACTCTACCTGCTGCGGCCAGTGTCGTTCTTCGAGAACTTCTACGGCGCGCTGGAGACGATCCGGCACGAGGGGGTGGTGGCGGACTCGGTCGAAGCGGACCTCGCCATCCCGATGGTCGCGACCCGCGACATCGCCGCCGCCGCGGTGGACGCGCTCTCGCGGCGCCATTGGAGCGGGGAGATCGTCCGCGAGCTCATCGGTCCGCGCGATATCAGCTATCGCGAGGCGACGCGTATCCTCGGCGAGCGCATCGGCAAACCCGATCTGCAGTACGTCCAGCTTCCCGGCGCCGACATGGTCGGGGCACTGGCACAGGCGGGCCTCTCCACGAGCTTCGCGGAGACCTACGTCGAGATGACGCGGGCGTTCAACGAGGGCATCGTGCAGCCGCTGCACGGGCGTACGCCAGAGAACACGACGCCGACGACGTTCGAGGACTTCGCCGACGAGCTCGCGGACGCCTGGCGGGCGACCGACCGGACGGCGGCGACTGCCGATTGACCCACGCAATATCGCCATCCTCACGATCGGGCCGGGCTCGTCCCGGCCTCCGCCTGAAGTCCAGGGGCATTCACCATGACCATCGTTCTTGCCGCCCTCTCGACCGTCGCGGTTGGCCTCATGAGCGGTCTCTACTGGGCCTTCACGACTGCCGTCATGCCGGGGTTGCGCGATGTCGAAGACCGCGCCTTCGTCAACGTCATGCAGGCGATCAACCGCCGCATCCTGAACGCCTGGTTCCTGCCGGTGTTCATGGGGAGTCTGCTGCTGCCGATCGCCACCGCCGTCGCGCTGCTCCTCGGTGACGACAGGGACGCGAGGTGGTGGGGCATCGCCGGCGCCGTCGTCGCGGCGATCCCGTTCGCGATCACGGTCGGCGGCAACGTGCCTCGGAACAACGCGCTCGACGCGGCAGACCCGAATGACGACCCGTCGGCCACCCGGCGGGTCTTCGAGGGTCCGTGGACGCACCTCAACCTCTTCCGAACCGTTGCCTCGACCGCCGCGCTCGCAATGCTGATTCGCACGATCCTGCTGCTGCGGTGATGCCAGCAGGATCGGAGAAGCGCCCGGCGGTGCGACTCCCTATGATGATGTCGTGACGGCGATGTGCCGATACCTCAGCATGCGATTCTTCGTCCGCCATCTACAGGAAAGGACCAGGTACATGGCCTCCACCCCCGCGACGACGGGTTACGCGCCCGTCAACGGGCTTCAGATGTACTACGAGATTCACGGCAGCGGCGGCATGCCGCTCGTGCTGGTGCACGGGTCGTTCATGACGATCGACCTCAACTGGGGTGAGCTGCTGCCGATCCTCGCCGAACGGCGGCAGGTGATCGCCGTGGAGCTCCAGGCGCACGGCCACACCGCCGACATCGAGCGCGAGCCGACGTTCGAGCAGTTTGCCGGCGATATCGCCGCGCTTCTGGATCATCTCGGCGTCGGGAGCGCCGACCTCCTTGGGTACAGCCTCGGAGGCGGCGTGGTCATCGAGACCGCGATTCGGCATCCGGAGAAGGTGCGGAAGCTGGTGGTGATATCGTCGCCGTTTCGGCCCGACGGTTGGTTGCCCGAGGTGCTGGCGGGGGTCGAGGCGATTACCGCCGAGATGCTGGAGGCGACCCCGCTCGGGGATGCCTACCGGACGGTGGCGCCGGACCCGGACGGGTTCGGCGCGATGGTCGAACGGATCAAGGGTGTGGACACGGCGTCCGCGGGGGCGACCGACGACGAGGTGCGAGGCATCGCCGCGCCAACGATGCTCCTGATCGGGGATGCCGACGGCATCCGGCTGGAACATGCCGTCGAGATGTTCAGGCTGCTCGGTGGCGGGGTCTTTGGCGACTACGCGGGGGTGCCACGGTCGCGGCTGGCGGTACTGCCCGGCGCGACTCACGTCGGCCTGATGATGCAGACCGACCTGCTGGCCACGCTCATTTCTCCCTTCCTCGATGAGCCGATGCCGGAGGGGGCGTGATCTGCGGCGCAGGTGTCGATGACCGCAGCAGGGCGATCGACCGAGTCGGTGGCGCCCCTGTCTCCTGCATCGAGCAGGTACCGGAGGCGGCACCGACGATCGAATGTGCCGAAATGGAGAAGACCCCAACCATGACGCTTCGTATTCCCAACGACGAACAATTGATCGTTCCGGCAGACGCGCAGCCGATTCCCTGGCGTGAAGGTGCGCGTCGTTTGGCGGAGGCGAGTACCTTCTGGCTGGCCACGGCGCATCTGCGTGGACGGCCACATGTCAGGCCGATTCTCGCGGTTCTGGTGGATGACGCGTTGCATTTCGCGTCGGGCACCTCGGCGCGCAAGACGAGCCACCTTGCGGGCAATCCCAACTGCACCGTCTCGACCAGCACCTCCGATCTCGACCTGGTGGCCGAAGGCACGGTGGCGAGGGTCGTCGACGAAGCACGACTCCAACGGGTGGCTGACGCCTATCTCGCCAGGTACGGCTGGCCGGTGACGATCCGCGACGGCGCGTTCTTCGCCGATGGAGCCCCCACCGCCGGCCCCCCGCCGTTCCATGTCTACGAGTTGCAGCCATCGACGATCTACGGCTTCGGGACGGATGACGCGCTCGGGAGTCGATCGACGGCTTGGCGCTACTGATGCGCGATCCACCACAGCCTGATGATGCAGGCCAACCTGCTGGACGTGCTCATTCCGGGCTTCCTCGATAACCAGCTACCTGACGCACCATCAATCTGGAGACTGAATCATGCAGCGACGCACCTTTCTTGCTGGCACCGCGGCCACTGCGGGACTCGCCCTGACGCAACCGGTTGCCGGCCGAATGCAGGCGACTCCGGAGAGCACGGCACCCGAATCCGGATATGCCCCCGTCAACGGTCTGGAGATGTACTACGAGATCCACGGCGAGGGCGAGCCGCTGGTGTTGCTGCACGGTGGCCTGGCCACCATCGAGTCGCCGGGCGGGCAACTGCTGGCCGAGCTCGCCCGGACGCGCCAGGTGATCGCCGTCGAGCAACAGGCGCACGGTCACACCGCCGACATCGACCGCCCGATTACCTACGACGCCATGGTGGACGACACCGCCGCGCTCATCGACTATCTCGGACTCGACCGGCCAGACGTGGTGGGATTCAGCATGGGCGGCACCACCGCGCTCGGGATGGCGATCCGCTACCCGGACACGATCGGGAAGATCGTCCCAATCTCCTCGCCGTTCAACAACGACCTTGGATTCCGGCCCGAGAACCTCGAGGGCTCGCGGAGCGTGACCGCCGAGGCGCTGGCTGGCACGCCCCTGGAGCAGGTGTACCTGGATGTCGCCCCGAATCCGGAGGACTTCCCCGCGCTGGTGGAGAAGATCGCCGAGCTGAACCAGACCTGGAAGGGCTACGACCCCGACGACCTCCGGGAAATCACCACGCCAACGCTGGTCATCGTCGGGGACGCCGACGCCATCGAGCTTGACCACGCAATTGAGTTGCTGCGCTTGCTCGGTGGCGACGTCAACGGGGATTTCGTCGGGGTGCCCGCCTCGCAGCTTGGCATCGTGCCGGGTGCGACGCACTTTGGCATCCTCTCGCGCACCGACGTGCTGCTGCCCATGATCCTGCCCTGGCTCGACGCGCCGGTACCAGAGGGGACGTAAATCCCGGATTTGGAGGAAAACGCATGAGCCGCATCATCACCAACGCCTACGTCACGCTCGATGGCGTCATGCAGGGGCCGGGACGCCCGGACGAGGACACCCGCGGCGGGTTCACCCACGGCGGTTGGGCGGGACCTTACAACGACGACGTCATGATGGCCGAAGCGGGCAAGGGCATGGCCGACACCGGAGCGCTGCTCTTCGGTCGGCGGACCTACGAAGATTTCTTCAATGTTTGGCCCAACCAGGAAGAGCCCAACCCCTTCACCGAGTACCTCAACAACGTCCAGAAGTACGTCGCCTCGACGACCTTGAGCGAACCGCTGCCGTGGCAGAACTCCACCCTGCTCGCCGGGGACGCCGTCGCGGCGGTGGCGAAACTTCGGGAGCAGCCGGGCAACGACATCGTCATCCTCGGCAGCGGCGCGCTGATCCGTGCGCTCGGGCGGCACGGACTTGTCGACCAGTACACGCTGCTCATCCATCCGCTGGTGCTGGGGTCGGGCCAACGTCTCTTCCCGGATGACGGGGTGCTGGCGAGCCTGCGGCTCGTCGACAGCGTGACGACCACCACCGGCGTGATCATCGCCACCTACCGTCCGGCGGACAGACAGGACTGACCCTGCCGTCGATGCACTGACCAGTCGCGGTGCTGGCGGGCCTGAGGCCCGGATACGCACCCAACGACGCCAGCACCGTACTCCCGATCATTACCTCCGAGGTCATTGTTTCGATCCACGCCAAACCACAGCATGGAAGAGGTGTCGGCAGCGGCCGTCCTGACGCTGAAGCCTTGGCGGAACACCTCGATACATCAGGAGATACGCAAGGTGCTGAAAGAAGATCGGACGCCGTCTACGGAGCCGGACCGATCGGTGGTGCTTTACCCCACGAGTTCGCACGTGCGGGTGCCGGAGCCACCTTCGCCAGGGGCAACGCGGACGCGACGCTCGCGGACGTGGGCAACGTTGCCACCTTCGCGGTGTCCGATCTCGCCCGTACGGGCACTTCGACCGCAATGAACGTCTCCTGCGGGGCGCTGCCGAGGTAAGCCGGCTGTCATCCGCGCCCGTATGCGACCCATGTTCACCACGAGGTAGTAGCGCCAGGCGGCGTGACGACACTGGTGAGCAGGACGCGGAGTGACGATCTCGTCGGCGACGATGAGATTGATGGCCGGATCGGTCCGTTCCAGGCGAGATCTGAAGATGCAGGGGAATGTTCGCGACCTGCCTCTTGACCTCAACAAACGTTGATGTTGCAGGATGAGGTTATCTCATCGGCCTCTCACGAGATGTGCCGATGCTCGTCTTATGAGCGCGGCGCTGTCGAGAATGCGCGTCGCCAATCGACTACCTGCCAGAACCGATCGTCGAGGATCGCCAGCGATCGCACAATGTGTTCCCAGCGGGTACAGACAGGAGTCCACTTGATGCAGACGACGACCGTGAACGACACCCAGCCACGCGCCGGGAGAAAGGAATGGATCGGCCTCGCCGTGCTGGCGCTGCCGGCGATGCTGATCGCGATGGACATGACCGTGCTGTACCTGGCGGTGCCGCACCTGAGCGCCGATCTCACCCCCACCAGCTCGCAGCTGCTGTGGATCCTCGATATCTACGGATTCCTCGTCGCTGGCTTCCTCATCACCATGGGTACCCTCGGCGACCGCATCGGCCGCCGCAAGCTGCTCATGATCGGCGGCGTGGCCTTCGCCGTCGCCTCGATCGCCGCCGCGTACTCGACCAGCGCCGAGATGCTGATCGTGACACGGGCGTTCCTCGGTATCGCCGGGGCGACGCTGATGCCGTCGACCCTGGCGCTGATCCGCAACATGTTCCACCACGAGGAGGAGCGCACCAAGGCGATCGCGGCGTGGATGTCCAGCTTCATGGTCGGCACCATCATCGGGCCGGTCGTCGGCGGGGCACTGCTGGAGAATTTCTGGTGGGGCTCGGTCTTCCTGCTGGCGGTTCCGGCGATGATCCTGCTGCTGGTGACGGGGCCGATCCTGCTGCCGGAATATCGCGACCCCAACCCCGACCGGCTCGATCTGACCAGCGTTGTGCTCTCGCTCGTGGCTGTGATCACGACCATCTATGGTATCAAGGAGCTTGCCAAGGAAGGTCTGGAGATGGCGCCGGTGCTCGCGGTCGCTGGTGGGCTCGCCGTGGGCGCGGTCTTCGTGCAGCGCCAGCGGCGCCTCGCGAACCCACTGCTGGACATGTCCCTGTTCGCCAACCGAAAGTTCAGCGCGTCGCTCGGCACATTGACGCTCTCGCTCTTCGCGATGTCCGGCATCTTCTTCTTCATCGCGCAGTACCTGCAACTGGTGCTGGGCAAGTCGCCCTTCCAGGCAGGGCTGTGGACCCTGCCGCAGGCGGTCGCGATGTTGGCCGTTGCCATGACCACGCCAATGCTCGTCAAGCGATTCAGCCCGGCCTGGGTGATGGCCAGTGGACTGCTGCTGGCGAGCGTCGGCATGGCCATGCTCTCCCGCCTCGATGGCTCGTCCGACCTGGCGCTGCTGGTGACGGGTCAATTTGTGATGATGCTCGGGTTTGGGCCGACGGTGATCCTCGGTATCGACATGATCGTCGGCGCGGCGCCGCCGGAACGCGCCGGGGCAGCGTCGGCCATCTCCGAGACCAGCCAGGAGTTCGGTTTCGCCATCGGCGTGGCGATCCTGGGCAGCGTCGGCAGCGCCCTCTACCGGCGGAACCTGACCGACACCTTGCCCGATGGTGTCACCGGCGAGGCGCGCAGTGTCGCGCTCGACACCCTCGGCGGCGCTTTGGAGGTCGCGCAGCAGCTCACGCCGGAGATCGGTGTGGAGTTGGTCGCCAGCGCGCGGGATGCCTTCACGCAGGCGCTGCAAGTCAACGCCACCCTCGCGGCAGTACTGACCGTCGGGGCGGCGCTGGTGCCGGCGGTGTTCCTGCGTCAGGTGCGGCCGGCAAGCGAACAGGCAGAGGCGGCGGAGGCCGCGGATCAGGTCGCGCCCGCTCCCGCGGTGGCGCCGGCGCCATCCGGCAACGAATAGCTCGTGCCGCGGTACGTACGAGGCTGCGGGCGGGCCATGCGCCTGCTCGCGCCCTGGCACTCGATCGATGGCATGGATATGGCGCGACGCACTGGCGCTGCGACCGCTGATTCCGGGGCTCAAACGTCTTCATGCCGTTGGTCTGAGCGACGGCTCAACCAATCT
>JAUIGA010000290.1 GCA_030430125.1 Chloroflexia bacterium
CCAGCCGGACGACAACCCGCAACACGACGCGATGACGTTCGCCTCGCTGATCGCTCGACCGGCTGAGGGCGAAATGTGGGTCGCCGTCGGACCGCCACACGAGCATCAGTACGAGCGATATGCCTTCAGTACGGTGGTCGCCGGGGTATAGTCCGGCTGATCGACACACCGCCGTCAATCACTACTCGGCGTCGCGCCACGAATGGATGGGTTCCCACCCAAGCACCTCGCGTGCGGCGGAGATGTCGAAGGCACCACAATGCCCCGGCAGCGGAGACCGGATTTCGGTGTCCGGCGAGTACCGACGCAGCGCAATCTCGGTTGGAATGGAGGTCAGCGTGTCCGCCGCCATGATGTTGAATGGCCGAAACCCGAACGGGCGGGTTTCGGCTGCTTCGATGGCCAGCCGGCAGGCCCGCGCGGCGTCACGAACATCCACGTAGCTGAACAGCAGCGCGGCATCGAGCGGGGTCGGAGCCGAGCCGCGCTCGGCCACCGCGGCGAGCTGCGTCTCCCGGTTGGCGATCCACGCGAATCGCAGTCCCGCGATGGTGATCTTGTCTCGCCGCGCGAACATTCGGGCCGTGGCCTCGTCTACCTCCTTGCTCAGACCGTAAGCATCGTGATTCCGCAGCGGGTGATCCTCCCCGGCGGGAGCCCATTGCATGAAGAATCGTCTCGGGGTCCAGGCGGTTCCATAGATCGACTCGCTGCTGGCGAACGCGATCCGCTGTATGCCAACGAGCGACGCGGCCTGGAACACGCCGAAGGTCGCAAGGGTGTTGTTGCGGAAGACAACCGAATCAGGATGCTGGTACGGGCGAGGGATCGCTCCGAGATGGATCACCGCATCGCACCGGCGCATTGCCGCGGCGACCTGCCCGACATCGTGGAGATCCACCTCGGTAAACCAGACCGACGATTCTGGCCAGGTGCCAGGAGCGGGCGAGCGCTGGTCGACCGCGTGAACGAACCACCCATGTGTCACGAGGTCCCGGACAACCTCGCGTCCCAGCATGCCGGTCGCGCCGGTCACCAGGACGCGGGGTTCGTTGGACGCAGAATCGGTCCACAGGGACATGCACATTCCTCTCTGTATCATGACGTGGCATCTGTTCTCGGCATGGTAATCGACGTACCCGGACAAGACCAATCGCCTTGCGGCGATATGCACCTCGTCGAAGCTGGTCGATACTTGCGGTCGCGGCAGTGCGCAACTACCATCGGCGGCGACGCGGTGCGAATGCTGCCCGATGATTTCACGCCAGACAGAAGGACATGCTACCCATGCCCATCAAGCTTGGAATTTCCTCCTATTCGTTCCACCGGTTCGGCGGCGGACCCGAAGGCAATTCGGCGCCGACCATCGAAGCGATGATCGACGCCTGTGCGGATTACGGTGTCAGTGGTCTCGAGGTGCTATACGAGCATCTGGCGATCAACGAGGCAACGTCGAGCGAGCGACTTCGTGAACTGCGGCAGTACGCGGCGATTCGGGGTATCGCGCCGGTGACGGTCGCTGCATCCCACAACCCGGTGCAAACCGACGAAAGGCTCCGACAAGAGGAGTTTGGCAAGCTCAAGACCGCGATCGACATGGCAGAGGCGCTCGGTGCTCCGTTCGTGCGTGCGCTCGGCGGTCGATGGCACACCACCAGCACGTTCCAGGAAATGCTGGAACACGACGGTGAGGAGCCGCCCGCGGAGGGCTGGACCGAGGAGGACGGGTATGCCTGGGCAATTGCCGCGCTCAAGGAAGGCGCGGCCTATGCCGAGGAGCATGGCGTGACGCTCGTCCTCGAAAATCACTGGGGACTGACCGGTACCGCCGATGGCTGTGTCCGTATCCACGACGGTGTGGGGTCTCCATGGTTGAAATACGTGCTGGATTGCGGCAACTTCTTCCATCGACCGGATCAATATGCCGAGATGAAGACGTTCTTCGGTGACCTTGCCGTGGTGCACGCCAAGGTGTACCTGGGTGGAGGACTGCTGGTCGAGCCGGAGATCGACTACCGCCGCATCGCCGCGATGCTGGGCGATGCCGGATACACCGGGTATCTCTCCATCGAGTTCGAGGGCAAGGCTCACCCGAGCGAAGGCATCCCTGCAGGTATTGACCAGCTTCGCGAGGCGTTCAACCTGACGCTCCCGACCTGATGTCGGCTCGCATGCTTGCACGGGTGATTCTGGATCGCGACGCTGGGGCCCATACACGCACCAGGGACGAGAAGATCAACGAGGCTGAACCAACCCGGAACTTCGACCGTCCCTGACCGGGGGGAGGGGAGTGGATGGCGACACGACGCAACGCACCGGGCATACCCGGTGTTTTGGGATTGGCAGGCTGGACCGAAAAGCGATCGGGGCTGATTGGCCCCAACGAGCGGTTGCCGTGGGGGCCGTCGTTCGCGATGGGCATCCAGCACGTGCTGGCGATGTTCGGTTCCACCGTCGTCGCCCCGCTCATCATGGGGTTCGATCCAAACGTTGCGATCTTCTTCTCCGGCATCGGCACCCTCATCTTCTTCGTGATGACCGGCGGGCGCATCCCGAGCTACCTCGGCTCGAGCTTCGCGTTCATCGCGCCGGTCGCCGCGGTGACCGGCTCAGCGGCTGTTGGCGACTTCAACGCCGCCGACATTCCCAAGGCCCTGGGCGGCATCGTGGTTGCGGGACTGATCTATACCATCATCGGCGCCATCGTGGACACCACTGGAGCGGGCTGGATCGATGCGCTCATGCCGCCGGTTGTGACCGGCACAGTTGTGGCGATCATTGGCCTGAATCTGGCCGGCGCAGCGAAGGGTCTGGTGGATCAGGACGGGTGGCTGGCGTTGCTCACCATCATCTCGATCATGTCCATCGCCCTGTTCACCAGGGGTCTGCTGGGGCGGTTGCCAATCCTGCTTGGCGTCATGGTGGGATACCTCTTCGCGCTGCTTGTGGGTGGCTCGAATGGTGCCGGTCGAGACATCGGCTTCGCCACCATCAGCGGCGTGGACCTCGATCCGGTGCGGGAGGCCGCCTGGATCGGGTTCCCTGATTTCGTCACACCGTCGTTCAACTGGAATGCGATCTCGATCATCGCGCCGGTGGCGGTCGTGCTGGTGGCCGAGAACACCGGGCATATCAA
>JAUIGA010000026.1 GCA_030430125.1 Chloroflexia bacterium
AGCGATGCAGCAGCAGGTCGGAGTCACCGGTAAGCTGGCTGCTGATGAACACATTGCGATCGCCGAGCGTCAATGCAGCCAGCGCGCGCGTGATCGGGTTGCCCAGCCCCACCGATCCAAAGGCCTCTCCCTCGAAGCCGCCCTGGGCGTCGTCGTCGCTCTCCACGATGCCGCTGAACTCCCCCTGATCGGTCCGGATGATGACCCAGTCGGAGTCGGCCTCGCCGAAGTAGATTTCCGGGCGGTCGACCGTGAGCTCGGCTGCGCCCACGGGCGGGATGTCGCTCAGAAGGAACTCCGGCCACCCTTCCGAGTTCACCTCGCTCACCGGGCTGACGACCACGGCGTATCCATGCGTGTAGGCGAGGTGGCGATTGGTCCAGGTCTGCGCGTTGGTGGGGAGCCCGTCGACGTTGAGCTCGCGAGCGGCGATCAGCACCTGCGTCGGCACACCGTCGATCAGGTAGCGGTCGATGTCGATATCGAAGAACTCGTAGTACGGCACGAACGTCTGCAGCTGCTCGTAGACCGGCCCCACCACGCGATAGTCCCAGATCCGCACATTGCGCAGGGGCGGCTGGTCGAGGCTGAGCGATGCCGGATCGATGGGATCCTGTCCGGTCAGCTCCTGGACCTCCACGCCGTCGAGACCGAATGCGGCCTGGGTCATCGCGATGTTGCGCTCGATGTACTGTCGCTCGCGCTGGAACTCGTTCGGATTGACGACGAGGCGCTGCACGAGCTCAGGCAGGGTCGGCGTGACAAGCACGGCAAGGATGAACCACCCGCCCAGCACTCCGGCGAGGTACTTCGGCGTGCGCAGGACGCGTCCGGAGAGCACGAGCACCCCCGCCGCGGCCGACGCCAGCGCCATGAGCCAGTTCAGCGGTCGCACGATATTGACATCCGTGAACCCGGGGCCGATCACGACGCCGCGTTGCGAGAAGACCAGGTCGTAATTGCGCAGCCAGTAGCCGAACGCCATCACCAGCAGCGCCGCCGCGACCAGCCCGCTGATATGACGCAGCGCCGCCCACGGCACATTTCCCCACGAGCCGAAGCGCACGCCGAGCCGCACCAGGTAGATCGCGGCGACGGCGACCGTCGTCACGATCACCAGCAGCAACAGGCCACGCTGGACCTCCTTGAACACCGGCAGGGTGAAGATGTAGAACCCGACATCGCGGTTGAACGTGGGATCCTGTATCCCGAACGACCGACCGCGCAGCGCCAGCATGATGGATTCCCAGCTCGTGGAGCCGCGATAGCCGGCAAACAGGAACACAAGAAGCGTTGAGAGGGCAATCAACCCGCGAAGCAGTGACCGGCTCCAGCGCGAGACGCGCCCGACGCTGCGCCCGGCGCGCTCCCGGGTGTTGCGCAGCGCAAGGGAGAGATTGACGTAGAAGATCAGAGCGGCGACGCCACCGACGAGGGCGAACGAGAGCGCCTGCGCCAGGTATCGCCGGATCAGCACCGATTCGTAGCCCATGCTGTCGAACCAAATCCAGTTGATCCAGAACGATGCGGTCACGAGCGCGAGCGCGATGATGCCGATGATGACGGCGGCCGCGATGAGCATGCGTCGCACCGCCGGAGACAGCGAGAATCGTGGCATGCGCGCGCGAGAAGACGTCCCCGGCGCCTTCGGTTGCCCCTGACGGTTGAACACGCGACCGACCATGCTCGCTCCCCTGCGATAGACGTCACCACCAGTGCACGGGCGGTGCAAGTCATCATGGTACGCTAGCGGCCAGTGTTCCGTCGGATTCGTTCGTCTCGCACTGGCCAGACCTCATGCCCCCATCCACCTCCATTCCCGTCACCGCGCAGACCTTCGGCAGCGGCAGCTCCGGCAACGCGCTGCTCATCCGCGCGGGCGATACGGTGTTGCTGGTGGATTGTGGGGTCGGGATCCGGACGCTGCGAGGTGGGTTGGCCAACCACGGTCTGGTGCTGGCGGATATCGATGCCATTCTTGTCACCCACGAGCATTCCGATCACATCCGGACGCTGCCGAGCCTGTATCGAGACGACCTGCCGCTGATCGCGACGGGTGGCACTGCGCGCGCGGCCCGCTTGCCCCGGGATACGACCGAGAAGGTGAGCGTTCGCACACCGGTATCGGTCGCGGGGGCGACCGTGCATGCGTTGCCGGTTCGCCACGATGCCAGCGATCCCTGCGGCTTTCACATCGAGATCGCCGGCGCGCGAATCACGGTGCTGACCGACCTCGGGACGTGGCAGGACCACCTGGCCGACGCGGTGGCCGCCAGCGACCTGGTGCTGCTGGAGGCGAACTACAACGACACCATGTTGCGGCAGGGTCCGTACCCGGCGTACCTGAAACGGCGGGTGGCCTCGAATGTCGGGCACCTTGGCAACGACGCGTGTGGCCTGGCGATCGCGCCTGTTGCCAGGCGCACCGCCGAGATCACCTGGTGGCTCAGCCATCTTTCGCAGACCAACAACTCGCCCAGGCAGGCCGAGCACGACGTCCGCGAGATTCTGCACGGCGCGGATGTCGATGCCAGTATCACCGCGCTGCCCAGACGATCGGCCGGCCCGGTCTGGAGTTTCGATCCAGCAGTGCGTCCGCCACGCTCGTTCGCGCCGGTGGCCACGGACGACCCTGGGGCCCAGCTCGGCCTGCCGGGGTTCGACTGAGGCGCGAGCGTTTGCTGGCCGGCCCGGGTCGCGCCGGCCAGATCCATGCCAGCGGTCGCCTTCGCAATCACACCCACGGTGAGGCGAGACTGCCCATTCGCTGTGGGGCGGGCCTGCCCGGATCGATGGCGTCCCTCACCTATACTCACTTCTGTAATGGCGAACGAGCCGGAGAAACCACCGGCGCGCAGCACCGTCTTCCGGAGAGCGACACCCAATGGATTTCGTCCATCTGATGCATGATCGTCTGGCGACGACCGTAATGATCTACTTCCTGGTCGTGGGACTCTGGGGATTGCTGGAGTTCGCCCGTGGCGGTGCCATTGGTGGCAGCGTCGCCGGCGCGCTGGTGATCGGCCAGGTGCTGGTCGTCATCCAGGGGTTGTTCGGCCTGGGATTGTTCGTCAACGGACCTCGCCCGGAAGACCCGATCCACATCCTCTACGGAGCCGCCGCCGCGGTGGTGCTTCCCTTCGTCTGGTCGTATGTGCGCGACAAGGCCCCGCGACAGGGGTTGCTGATCTACAGCCTGGTGGCGCTGTTCATCTTCGGACTGGCCATCCGCGGGATGACGACGGCCGGGTGATCGGCGCCTGCACGGCCATGTTGTACGGCCACGATTGACACCTGTCCGCTCGCAACGTACAATCTGATCGTACAGTCTGATGCGTACACAGGAATCGCTCAGCACTGGCGGCAGTGTCGTTGTGCCGTTTCAAGGTCGCTGGGGAGAGCGACCGAGGCCCACCCGAAAGGAGTCGTCGTGGATTCAGAATCCCGAGACTACCAGAAGGTCATGGACAACGCGCTGCAGTTGGTCTACAGCCACTATCACCGGCTGGCAACGCAGCTGGCGCCCGAGGCGTTCCAGCAGTTGACACTCGACCAACTTCGCAGCGGACCGTTGGGTCAGGATCTTTTGCGTCTTGCACGTCTGGCGCGTGGCCAGATTCGAGAGCCACAGGAACTGGTGCTGGAGGCGATCGATTCGGTCCTTCAGTTGTTGTTCTGGCCCGTGGCCGCGGACGATTACTCCGTGCCCCGCACGTTCTGGGACACGGATCTTGGGCGCATGCTCGCGCTCGCCAAGTTTCGCGCCTACGAGACCAGCGAGCTGGTCAGTATCGGGAACGCCGCGCAGCAGCTGGGCGTGACACGACCAACCATCTACCGGTGGATGGACGAGAAGCAGCTCAACTACGTGCGGGATGACATGAGCGGGCGGACCTTCGTGGTGCGCAAGGACATCGAGCGCCGCAAGGAGATCGAGCAGGAGCTCGGGAGCGGGGCGTTTCACTAGCCCGGTCCTGACGGTCGGTGAATAAGGGGCACCGGCTGGTCACGACAACAAAATCCGGATGGACACCAGCGCCTGGCAGCATTCACTGCCGGGCGTTGGTGTGTCCGGATTCTCACTTTGCGCGCTTCGATCTCATTACTCTTCGAGATCGCCAACCCTTGGCAGCGACCGAAAATGCAACACCACAAGTAGCCATGCATAGGATTGATACAAGAGCGACCTGACTCGCACACCCGAGACAGGAGTTGTGTCGGTACCGGCTTCGTGCCGCGCGATAGCTGCGAAAGGAACGCGCCTTCATTGGCCTTCGACTGCGCGGATAGAAGGTCGCCTTGCGCTTTCTCCCCATTTGTAAACCTCTCTCCACCGATGTTTGGACCAATCTTGGATAGTAGATCCTGTCAACGATTCCTAAAATGTGGGCAGACACCGACATTCGACAAATGCGCGAGTCGTCGTGCACGGGGCGGTTGCATGCCGGGGACGGGATGCGGGAGGCAATTGAACGCGCCGGCGTTGTCTCAACCTTTGGTCGGCAGCGCGTTCAAGGCATGTGGTCCAACAAAGTCGGCATATGGCCGAATCTCCCCGGAACACCGGGGCCGTGCCGCCGGGATCCGACGGGGATGGGCCGGTGCGCTCGCCCGTTCCATCGCCGCGCTGCCTGCGGCACGGCGGAAATCCGGGGGCATACACGCATCACGGCCTCGGGTACGTCATGGCTATTGCCCGGAACAATGGGCAAATCCAGACTTTGTTGGACCTGATGCGTTCTAGGCCTCCCCTACGGAATGGGACCTTGCATCCAGGTTCGAACCATCGCGAATCGCGCCAGTCGGGCGGGAAATGCCTGCCCTACACCACCGCGGGGCTATCGGCGACCGATCGTGCCGGTTGCGCCAATGCGTCCTCATCGAGCTCCCGGTAACCCCACACATCCCGGATCGCCACCAGCCTGCCGTGTTGCACGTAAAGGTGCACGAGCCGGTGTGGAACCAGTGCGGTTGCCAGCTCGTACGGGATCGTCCCGTACATCTCCGCGAGGCGGTCAAGCGTCGGCGCGACGCCGTCGTGTCCGTTCCCGACCACGGTGACGTGATCGCCCAGCTCAGCGTTGGGCGGCAGCTCGATCATCGTCTGGTCCATGCACACCCGGCCTCGTACCGGGGCTGCCTGGTCCCGCACGTCCATCCACGCAAGGTTTGAGCCCTGCCGCCGGTATCCGTCCGCATAACCGATCGCCACCAGTCCCACGCGGCAGCGCTCCGCCGCGGTCCAGGTGCCGCCGTAACTGACCCGATCTCCCGGCTGGAGATCGACGATGCGTGACAGCCGGCTGTGAACCGTCATCACCGGCCGGATCGGTTCCGGCAGGGTCATGCTGGCATCGGGCAACAGCCCGTACATCGCGATGCCGATGCGAACGCGGTCCCGATGATAGTCGGGGAATCGGAGCGTGCCGGCGCTGTTGGCGAGGTGCTGCCCGTGCACCTCGATGCCGCTGGCCCGGATTGCCTCGCAGGCGCGGTCGAACTCGGCGGCCTGCTGCGCCGTCCAGGACGGATCCGGATCGTCCGCGCACGCGAAGTGCGTCATCACGCCGGCCAGCCGCAACTCCGGCGCGCGATCGATGGTTCGCGCGATCTCCGGCACGTCGGCGATCGGGCCGCCGAACCGGTGCATGCCGGTGTCGATCTTGAGATGGACGGGAAGCGGATCCTTTCGACCGGAGGTGCGCACGTCTGCCGCGAGCGCCAGGGCGAACGCGGCGTTCGCGATGGTCAGGGCGAGATCGTGCGCAATCGCGCGCCGGCGCTCGTTCGTGCCGATTGGACCGAGCACGAGGATCGGTGCCGTGATACCGGCTTCGCGCAGGACCACGCCCTCCTCCACCGTCGCGACGCCGAGCTCGTCGGCACCGGCCAGCATCGCCGCCTTCGCGATGGGGACGGAACCGTGCCCGTACCCATCGGCCTTGACGACTGCCTGCATCCGCACCGATTCGCCGACGATGGCGCGAAAGGCACGAATGTTGGCGGCGAATTGGTCGAGGTCGACGACCGCTACGGTGGGGCGACCCTGCCATTCGCGCAGGATCGCATGAATGTCATCCTGCGTTGTCATCGTCCGCGTCCATATCCATCGATTCAAGCCTGGCGATGACGCGCACAAGATCCGATCGCTGGATGATGCCGACCAGGTTGTCGTCGCTGTCCAGCACTGGCACCGGGTTGACCCTGCGGTCGACCATCAGCGTGGCGATCTGCTCCAGTGTCGCGCTTTCGCGGATGCTGATGACCGGGCTGGTCATCAGCTGGCGCGCATTGACGGCGAGGGCGTGGCGCACCTCATCCTTGAAGCTGCGCCCGGCGTCCGCGACGAAAATGGCGTCGAGGAATGGCACCACCGTCGGCGCGTCGACATCGGCCTCGCGCGCGATGATGTCCGAATCGGTGATGATGCCGATCATCCGGTCGTTCTCGACCACGGGCACCCCGACCATCCCGCTTGCCACCAGGAGATTTGCCACCGTCGCCACCGAGTCGTCTGGTGAGACCGTTGGTATCTCCGTTTGCATGATCTCGCGAACTCTTGGATCGGGGTCGTCGATGTACTGCTCGTCGTTCGTCATGGCAGGCTCCTCTTGCCCGGAATCGGATTGGCCATCGCCGGACCACACATGTGGCGCGGGGCTCGAATCGGCGTATTCGCTACTCGTCGGTCAAGGTGGCGAGCTCCAGGGCAATCGCATCCGGGAGATCGGTCGCGATCAGGCCGAACGCGCCATAGCGCTGCTCGCCGCGCCGTGCCGCCCGTGGTCCGACATGAAGCGCGAGCGCCGCCGCATCGAACGGCTCCAGGCCCTGTGCCGCGAAGGCGCCGACCGTGCCGGCAAATACGTCGCCGGAGCCGGCCGTGGCGAGCGACACCGGCGCATCGTCGGCAACGACGGTGCGCTCGCCGTCGGAGGCGGCCGTATACCCGTATTTGAGCACCACGGTCTGGCCCCACTGCTTCGCCGCCGCCTCGACACAGCCGATGGGATCGTCCGTCACGGCATCGGTATCCGCGTGCCCAAGCAGGCGCGCCATCTCGCCCGGATGCGGTGTCAGGATCATGCGACCTCGCGGCACCTGCTGCCACCAGTCTTCCTGCTTCGCGAGCCAGTTGAGCGCGTCGGCGTCGGCGACAACGGTGGCGTCGTCGTTGGCGAACAGCGGCGCAGCCGTTGCCTGCGTCGCATCCCGCACCTGTGCCGCCGCTGCGAACCCGATCCCGGTCGCGGCGTTGTGGTGGCGATCCGACAGCCCGAACAGGGCCGCAAGCAGCGTGGTGGCGCCTTCGTCGTCTCCGAGGCCCGGACCCACGACGATTGCGCGAGATCGGGACATCGGCGGGGCGAGGTCATCGAGCGCGTGACGCACCCCGGCGAGCGATTCGGTGGAACCCAGCGGGATATGCGCAACCTCGGGGATGGCCGAAGCGATCGTGGCAATGACGCCGCGCGGGGCGGCAAGGTAGACGATGCCGGCACCGGCGCGACCGGCCGCCCGGGCGCAGAGCTGGGCCGCGCCGGTATAGACCGATGACCCCGCGATGACCACCAACCCACCCACGTGCCATTTGTGGGTGCCGACGGAGCGCTGCGGCGCGATGACCTTGGCGAGGTCGGCATCCGCCCATTGTTGCCGGCCGATGAGCTCCGGTCTTATCTGGTCTGTCATGCGTGGTCCCTCTGCCGTATCAAGGTCGGTTTTCGGTCATTGTAAAGCGTAGATTGCAATGAACTGGCCGATAGCCAGGCGGCTACGCCGTGATGTGGCTACATTTCCGACACTTCCCGGTCCGACCCGTGCGTTCCGACGACGAATGCCATCGCGTCGGTTCGCGAGTGTGTCAGCGAGACGCTGAAGTGGTTCAGCCCGAGCTCCCGGGCGCGTTCGGCTGCCTGCCCGTGCAGGATCAGCACCGGCTTGCCGCGACGATTGGGCAGCACCTCGATCTCGCGCCAGTGGATGCCGATGATGCCCGTGCCGAGCGCCTTGGAGGTCGCCTCCTTGGCGGCAAAGCGAGCCGCAAGCTCATTCACCCGGCCCCGGTAACGCTCGCGTTCCCGCTCGGTGTAGACACGGCGCAGGAAACGCTCGCCGAAATCGTCATACGACCGCTGGATCCGCGCGATCTCGATGATGTCCGTGCCCACGGCAACGGCCCCCTCGCTGTTCGGGTCGAACACCGGCGTGTACCAGCCTGGCCCGTCCCGCTGTTCCAATTCGGGTTCGCGCCACGGTGGTCGTCGTCGCTTCGACGTGCTCATTCCTGGTCTCCCTCCCTGGACGATGCCGCTGATCGCGACGGCAGCGGCGCCGGTGCCTGGCCACCCACAGGCCGGTAGCGATCGAGAAACGCGGCGGCCTTTCCGGCGAACGTGCCGTCCTCGATCGCGTGACGGATGTCGATCATGACGCGCGCGAGGAAGCGGAGGTTGTGTTCGGACGCGAGCCGAAGCCCGAGTATCTCGTTGGCGCGGAACAGGTGGTGCAGGTAGGCGGCCGTGAACTGGGTGCAGGCGCGGCAGTCGCAGGTTTCGTCGACCGGGCGGTGCTCGTGACGCCAGCTCGCATTGGAGATGGTGATGCGCCCGTCCGGTGTGAACATGCCGGCATTGCGCGCCAGCCGGGTCGGGAGGACGCAATCGAACATGTCGATGCCGCGCGCGACCCCGTGCCAGAGATCTTCCGGTGAGCCGACACCCATCAGGTAGCGTGGCCGCTCGCGCGGCAGGTACGGCGTCGAGGCTTCCAGCATCTCGTGCATCACCGGCTTTGGCTCACCGACACTGAGGCCGCCGACGGCACAGCCGGCGACATCCATGCCGGCGAGACGCCGAGCGTGCTCTCGCCGAAGGTCCGGTTCCATGCCACCCTGCTGGATGCCGAACAGAACCGAGGCTGAGCCAGCCATTTGTTGCTCGGCGAGGGCAGCGATCGCCCGTTCCAGCCATCGCGACGAGCGTTCGGTGGCGTCCTGGATCGCGGCCCGCTCCGCCGGCAGCCCGAGGACGTGGTCGAGCTGCATCATGATGTCGGACCCGAAGGCGAGCTGCAGCTCCACCACGTTTTCCGGGGTCATCGTCCAGCGGGAGCCGTCGATGTGTGATGCGAAGGTGACACCGTGCTCGGTGACCGTGTTCTGGTCCGACAGGCTGAACACCTGGAAGCCACCGCTGTCGGTGAGGATGGGGCCATCCCAGTGCATGAACCGGTGGAGACCACCGGCGTCGCGCAGGATGTTCACGCCGGGGCGGAGCATGAGGTGATAGGTGTTCGCGAGGATGATCTCGGCGCCGGTGGCGCGGACTTCGTCTGGGTGGAGCGTCTTGACCGTGGCCTGGGTGCCCACCGGCATGAACACCGGGGTCTCGATGGTGCCGCGAGACGTGGCGATGCGGCCGCGCCGCGCCCATGTCGATGCGTCTTCGCGCAGGAGGTCGAACCGAAACTGCCTGTGCACCGCCTGGCTGCTCGCCAGCGGCGGCGCATCCACCGGGGCCGCGATTCCGTGCGAGTGCGTCATATGACTCAGGAAGCGCGTTGGGCGTATCCGGCTCGCTGGCGACGCTGCCGCGCCCGCACAAGCGGATCGTTGGGATCGATGACCACGTTTGCGTCGCTGGTGCCGTTGCTGCCCGGGGTGGATGGCTCGTCCACCGGCGCGGCAGGGAGTTGTCGTGGCGTGGCGTCACCGAACGCCGCTACGGTCGCCCGTCGCTCGCGTCGCTCGCGCTTCGGCGCGGCGGGTTCGAACAGCGAGACCGCCGCGGTCGGATCCTCGCGGGTGCCCTGCTTCGGCGCGGCGGGCGCCGCCGCCTTGCTTGTGGTGCCGGATGCCTTTGCACTGGTCGATGTGGACGACGTCGAGGTCGATGCGCTCTTCGCCGCGGAGGTCTTGCGGCCTGTTGCGCTGGTCGAGCCCGTGGTGCCGGTCTTCTTCTTCGCGGTGGTGGAGCTCGACGAGCGCTTGCTCGCTGTGGTGGACTTGGATGCGGTCGACTTCTTGCCGACGCCGAGATCCTTCTGGACACCCTTCGAGACCGAGCTGACCTGGTTGCTCACCGCGCCGACTTCCTTCTGGAAGTCACCGGTGACTTTCTTGGCCTCAGCCACGGTCTTCTCGAACTCGCCGGACATCTCGGCGGTCATCCTGCGAAAATCGCGGATCATCTTGCCGGCCTGCCCCATCATCTCCGGGAGCTTCTCGGGTCCGAAGATCAGGAGGGCGACCACGGCAATGATGCCCATCTCCATCGGTCCAATACCGAACATGACCAACCTTTCACAGACGCGCCGACTTGCCACGATACCGGTGCCGCCAGATGCTATGTGCTGGCTCGTGGCACAATGTCTGGTCGAAAGTATAGCCCAGCGGAGGACGGCAATATGCTCTCCTGGCTCACACAGCGCCTGCGTCCGGGCGCCGACGATACGATTGAGGATACCCCCGACATGCCATCCGGCGCGCACATCATCATCGGTCTGGGCAATCCCGGCCGAAACTATGCCAAAACCCGGCACAACATCGGGTTCATGGTCGTGGACGAGCTGGCGCGCCGGGGCGGCGACGGCACGAACCGCAAGCGATTTCGGTCCGAGTTGTACGAAACGCGGCTGGCGACTGGAAAGACGATCCTGGTCAAGCCGCAAACCTATATGAACGAGAGCGGTCATGCCGTACGCGAGGTGCTCGGCTGGTACCGGGTCGACACCGAGCAGGCCATCGTTCTCGTGGACGATCTGGACCTGCCGTTTGGGCAGCTCCGCATCCGGCAGCGAGGCAGCGCCGGCGGGCACAACGGGCTGCGGTCGATCATCGGCCAGCTTGGATCCGATGCGTTCCCGCGGCTGCGGATCGGTATCGGTCGCGGACCGAACCAGGCGAAGGCGCATGTGTTGTCCCATTTCGCGCCCGAAGAGCAGCAGTCGCTGCCACAGGTCATCGACGCCGCCGCGGATGCCGTCGAGTTGTGGATGGCCGAGGGTATTGTGACGGCGATGAATCAGGTCAATGGCCGGGCATCGGTCTTGCCGGAGCCCGCGCAGGAAACATGACAGGAAGCAATGGAAGTGCCAGTATCCTGGGGATGCTGACGACATGGCACGAGTGGATGGGAACGCGAGAGACATGACTGGGATTTCGAAGGTCGGTGTCATCGGCGCTGGCACGATGGGCGCGGGTATCGCGCAGGTTGCCGCGCAGGGCGGGATGGATGTGGTGCTCATCGACACCACCGATGAGTTTGTCCAGCGCGGCGTGAGCCGGATCGAATCGGGGTTGCGGCGGCTCGTCGACAAGGGACGGATCGACGCTAACGCGCGCGACTCGGTGATCGCTCGCATCGCGCCGGGAACCGACCTGGAGCTGATCGCCGAGGTGGACCTGGTCGTCGAGGCGGTTATCGAGTCTTTTGACGCCAAGGCGGCCGTGTTCCGCGACGTTTCCGATGTGGTCGGATCGTCGACAATCCTCGCCACCAACACGTCGTCGATCTCCATCACGGCCCTGGCGGGTACCGTGCCACACCCGGAGCAATTCGTCGGGATGCACTTCTTCAATCCCGTCCCGGTGATGAAGCTGGTCGAGGTTGTGCGAGGGCTCCAGACCGACGACAGGACGGCCGCGATCGTCCACGACGCCGCGACACGGCTGGGCAAGACCCCGGTGACCGTCGCCGACATTCCCGGTTTCGCCGCCAACCGAATCCTGATGCCGATGATCAACGAGGCGATCTTCGCGTTGTCGGAAGGGGTTGCCTCGGCGGACGACATCGACACGGTGATGACGCTCGGCGCATCGCACCCAATGGGACCGCTGGCGCTGGCCGACCTGATCGGGCTCGATGTCTGCCTGCACATCATGGAGGTGCTGCACGGGGATTTCGGGGATAGCAAATATCGTCCCGCGCCACTGCTGCGTCAGATGGTCGCGGCGGGTCGCCTCGGCCGCAAGACCGGCCAGGGGTTCCACCAGTACGAGGATGCATAGGGACTGACCCAGCGTCGATCCGCATCGATACCTGCCTCGCCTGGACGCAAGGCGGGCACAAGACGTCGCGATGGCGAGATATCCGGGAGAGAGCCTCACCATGAAGCAGCCGGTGCGCATCCTCGTAGCCAAACCGGGACTCGACGGCCATGACCGGGGCGCCAAGGTCATGGCTCGCGCATTTCGCGATGCCGGGTTCGAAGTGATCTACACCGGGCTGTTCCAGACACCGGAGATGATCGCCAACGCGGCGTTGCAGGAAGACGTCGACGTCGTGGGACTCAGCATTCTCTCCGGCGCGCACATGTCGCTGTTCCCGCCAATTATCGAGGCGTTGCGCCAGGTCGGCCGCGACGATGCGCTGGTGATCGCGGGAGGGACGATTCCGGCGACCGACATTCCCCGGATTCGCGAGATGGGCATTGCCGAGGTGTTCGGGCCGGGTACGCGGCTGCAGGATGCGATCCAGTTCGTGCGAGAGCGTACGGGAGCTGACGACCCGGAGGGTTCGACCTGATGCCACGGAGCGCATCGCCGGAAACCCTGGCCACGGGTGTCATCGGTGGTGACACCGCCTCGATCGCCCGGTCGATCACCGCGATCGAGAACGATGCGCCGGCGGGCCGCGAGGTGCTGGATCGCATCTTCCCGCACACCGGCGCGGCGCACATTATCGGGGTGACCGGGCCGCCGGGCTCGGGCAAGTCCTCCCTGGTGAACGAGATCATTCGCGAGACGCGAGGCAGGGGAAAGAAGATCGCGGTGCTGGCCATCGACCCCTCCTCCCCCATCACCGGTGGCGCGACGCTCGGCGACCGCATCCGCATGCTGGAGTGGCACGCCGACCCTGGCGTCTTCGTTCGCAGCATGGCGTCACGCCGGTTCGGCGGCGGGCTGGCGCAACACACGCTCACCGTCGCGCATGTGTTCGATGCGGCCGGGTTCGACCCGATCGTCATCGAGACGGTCGGGACCGGACAGGACGAGGTCGCGATCGCCGCTCTCGCCCATTCGACCGTGCTGGTGCAGGTGCCGGGCATGGGCGACAGCGTCCAGACGCTCAAGGCGGGTTCGCTGGAGATCGGCGATGTGATCGCGGTGTCGAAGGGCGACCGTCCGGAGGCGCAGGCGCTGGCGCGGGATTTGCGCCGGCTGCAGACGCTCGTCGACGACATGGACGGGTTGATGCACGGTTGGCGCACGAAGGTGGTGACCACCAGCGCGACCGAGCGGACCGGGATCGACACCTTGCTTGCGGCGCTGGCGGAGCATCGGGCGTGGTTACGGGACAGCGAAGAATGGGAGCTCCGCACACGACGCATGCTCGGGACCGAGATCGCCTCGCGGGTGCAACAGCGACTGTTGGCAGATGTGGTTGCGGCGTCGGAGTCTACCGGCGACGTGATCGAGCAGGTGGTGGCCCGCTCGGTGAGCCCCCTCGCCGCCGCCGATCGCATGCTGGAGCGTCTGCGGTCGCGACGGTAGACTGCGCTACGTTGCCTGGGCATCGCTGTAGGCAATCCGGGGGATCCCTCGACTGCGCGGCTTCGCCGCCCCGCTCGGGATGTCATACCGAATCCGTGCGAACCGTTGGCGAACCCAGAATCCGTACGGGCGGCTACTTCGCTACGCTCTGCACAGGCTCTTGTGGCCGCCCTCGGGGCGGGGACACGCGACCCGCCCGTACGTGAAAGCGCGAAGTCTCCACCCGGACTTGGGATGACATGCAATTCGTTGGATTCTGTCGATCGAGGCGTGATACGGACGATGTATCGGTGTATCCGGCGTCAGGCACCCGGAGGGATCCGAACCAGCCTACCCACTGCTTGTCTTCCTCGCGGCGGCCATGCGGTTGGCGATCAGCGCGGCGGTCGAACCGGCGCCGATGCCATTGTCGATGTTGACGACGGTGATCCCCGGCGCGCAGCTCTGCAGCATGGTCATCAACGCCGCCTCACCGCCGCCGCCGTGGCCGTATCCCACACTCACGGGCAGCCCGATCACCGGCACGTCGACCAACCCCGCCACGACCGACGGCAGCGCCCCGTCCATTCCCGCCGCGACGACGATGCAGTCGACTCCGTGTTCCACGATCTCGCGCAGCGGCGCGACCAGCCGGTGCAGCCCGGCGACTCCGACATCGCTGGCCTGGATCACCTCGGCGCCCATCTCGTGGGCCATCAACGCTGCTTCGGTGGCAACACCACGGTCGGATGTGCCCGCCGCGATCACCGCGATCCGCCCGCCAGTGTTGTCCACGGTGCTGTCCGGCAGGCGAACGACGGCGGCGCGACCGTGCTCGTGCGGGTCGACCGCGTAATCCCTGTCGCCGAAGCGAGCGATCACGTCCCATTGGTCCGGCCGGATGCGGGACACAAGGACGCGACCGGTGGCCGCGACCAGGCGCGAAATCGAGAGATCGAGATCGTCCGGATGCTTGTGGCTGGCCAGCACGACCTCGGGAATGCCGGTGCGCTGCAGGCGATCGCTGTCGACGCGTACCGGTTCGCCATCGAGTGCGGCCGAGCGGCCGGTTGTGTCGAGGGCGGCGATGACATCGATGAATGGGTCCTTCACGGTTGGGTTCTCCGGCGAGTTGCGACAGCTTCGCCGCCGTCGGGCGGATATCCTTCGGAATCCGGCCCTACGCGCGCTCTGGGCTCCGCTACGACGAGACTTCTGCCAGCGCCTGTTCGATCATCGCCTCCACCTCTACGTCCGGGGTGGGATCGGGCGATTGGCGGAAGATGCCGAGAAACTCGTGGTTGCCGGCGGGTCCGGTCAGGGGCGAGGCGGTCAGCCCCTCGCATCGGAAGCCGAGCTCGGCGGCGTCGCGCACCACGCTCGCCAGCACGGTGCGGTGGATGCGCGGATCGCGCACCACTCCACCCTTGCCGACGTCCCGCTTGCCGGCCTCGAACTGCGGCTTGATCAACGGAAGGACGACACCGTCCGGCGCGAGGATACGTGCCACGGCTGGGAAAATCAGGCGCAATGAAATGAACGACACGTCGATTACTACCAGGTCGACGGGCTCCGGCAGCGCTTCCAGGTGCCTCGCGTTGGTGCGCTCCATCACCAAGACGCGAGGGTCCTCGCGCAGGCGCAAGTCAAGCTGGCCGTAGCCGACGTCGATCGCGTAGACCCTCGCCGCACCGCGCTGGAGCACCGCGTCGGTGAACCCGCCGGTGCAGGCGCCGAGGTCGGTGACGACCTTGCCCGCGACATCGACGCCGAACCGGGAGATTGCGTGGTCGATCTTCTCGCCGCCGCGACCGACGAATCGCGGCTTCTGCTTCAGGGCGATCCGCTGTGTGGCGGCAACCGGGGCGCCGGCGCGAGTCACCGGTAGATCGTCCACCAGCACATCGCCGGCGAGGATGAGCGCTTTCGCCTTCGACCGATTCTCGGCGAGACCGCGCTCCACCAGGGCCATGTCGAGACGGACGTGGCTGTTCGTCATGAATCCGCCCTGTCGAGGTGGGCGGTGAACTGGCGCGTCTGGGCGTGACAGAGAGCGATGGCGAGCGCGTCGGCGGCGTCATCGGGTTGGGGCACGTCGGGGAGGCCGAGCAGGATGCGGACCATCTCCTGCATCTGGCGCTTGTCGGCCTTGCCGTAGCCGACGATCGCGTTCTTGATCTCGGACGGGCTGTACTCGGCGACGGGGATGCCCTGTTGCGCGGCCGCGAGCAGCACGACACCTCGTGCCTGACCGACGGCGATCGCCGTGGTCACGTTGCGGGCGAAGAAAAGCTGCTCCACGGCAAGCTCGTCGGGCTCGTGCTCGGCGAGCAGCACGGAAATCGCATCGTAGAGCGTCACGAGGCGATCGGGCATGGCTCGTCCCGCTTCCGTCTCGATCACACCATAGGCGACCACGCGGGCGTCATCGTCCCCCTCGACGACACCGTAGCCAAGGAGGGCGGTGCCAGGGTCGATACCGATGGTGACGCGAGGCGTGCGTTCCGGCATGGTGTCCTTGCTGGCTAGCCGACGGCGGCCATGACCTCGTCAGTGATGTCGAGGTTGCTGTAGACCGTCTGGACGTCGTCGAGGTCCTCCAGCTTCTCGAGAAGGCGGACGGCCTTGACGGCGTCCTCGGTGTCCGGCGCCATCAACGTCTTCGGCTTCATGGTCAGCTCGGACGATTCGATTTCGTATCCGGCGGCGGTGAGGTTCTCTTGCACCTTGTGCAGGTCGTGCGGCTCGGTGTCGATCTCGACCACACTCCCCTCCTCCGAGACGTCGCTGGCGCCGGCGTCGATCGCAACGAGCGCGATCTCGTCGGGGTCGTGGTCGCCGGTGGGGAGCACGATCACGCCCATCTGGTCGAACATCCAGCTGACGCTGCCATTCTCCCCGAGCGTGCCGTTGGCGCGGGTCAGCGCGGCGCGAATCTCGCTGACGGTGCGATTGCGATTGTCGGTCATCGCCAGGATCATGACGGCCACACCGCCGGGGCCGTAGCCTTCGTACCAGACCTCGTCGAACTGGGCGCCCTCGGCGCCACCGACCGCTCGCTGGATGGCGCGGTCGATATTGTCCTTCGGCATGTTCTCGCTGCGCGCCTT
>JAUIGA010000027.1 GCA_030430125.1 Chloroflexia bacterium
CCGTCAGGATCGCGTTGTTGCCATCCAGGTGTGCCTGGAAGTAGGCAGACAATTCGGACGCCGTCGAATAGAAGCCGGTCGCGGAACTCTCGGCGCCCGTATCGATGTGCTCGATTTCGACACGATGCGGTCCGTGCACGCGGCTCGAGTATCCGCTGGCGAGATCGTCGAGGCGATCCATCTCCAGGTCGGGTCCTGTGTCGTTCAATCCGAGACGCTCAACAATGTTCGTCGACACGTACTGACGATAAGGCATCCCGGACGCCGACTCGATGATCAGCCCAAGCAGCGAGTAACCGATATTGCTGTACTTGAAGTGATCGGTCGGCTCCAACACCTTTCCATGGGTGCGGATGGTTGCCAGAAGCTCATCACGATCGGGAAACGGCCGATCCAGTGACCAGAAGGTGCAGTCGTCGCCATCGCGCGTCATACCCGAACCGTGCCCGAGCAGGTCACGGACGGTGACCGTCCCCATCGGCGTGTCGTCAAGCTCGGGGACATATACCCGCGCTGCGTCGTCGAGTCGAAGCGATCCCTGCTCGACGAGCTGCATGCAGGCGACCCCGGTGAATGTCTTTGAGTGCGACGCGATCCGAAACAGGTGCTCGGTGGTGAGCCTGGTACCCGCTGCGATATCCGCAAGCCCAACGGCTTCATTAAACAGGAGCTCTCCATCGAGTCGCACCGCGACCTGCGCGCCAACGAAGGGCATGTAGTTGTGTTGAAACTCCAGATATCGCGGTACATACGCCAGTGCCGACTCGATTGCCGAACGATCTGTCATCGTGTGTTGCCTTTCGTACTTTGCTGTGCCGCCGAGAGACGCGACATCCGAATCTCGCGACGGATCAAGGCGCGGTCGCCACGGGACCTGCCCGCAGGTGCAGACACGCGGTAGTCCCATCCGTTGCGCTGCGTGTATCAGGTCGAGACAACCGCGAGATTTGGCGATCTGCGGCTGCTTCGCGCGTTGGCGAGTCTAGGACCGAGCGAAACGGTCCATAATGGCGCAAATGTGCTTGATTCCCAGGATGAAATCGTCGACGTAAATGTTCTCGTTCGGTGCGTGCGCCTGCGATTTGGCGTGACCGACACCTGCCGTGCAGGCGTCGATTCCAAACTGCGAGCAGAGTTGATACCAGGGTCCAGACCCCTGCGAGGTGGCGTACACCACCGGGGATTGACCATACAGGTCCTCGTACGTTTCTGCCACCACCGCCGCGATCGGTGCGTCGGGTGAGGTCCGTGCCGGATATTGCGCACCGAGCAGCTCGGTTTCGATGTCATCGAACCCTCGCTCGTCGAGAAACGCCCGCAGGGACGCATGAATCGCGAACGGATCCTGGTTGGCGACGAGCCTCATGTCCAGCTTTGCCTTCGCGCGCGACGGCAACACGGTTTTGGCCCCATCCCCGGTGTAGCCGCTTTCGAACCCGGATACGGTGCAGGTCGGCTGGAAATAGTCCTGCAGGTGGAGCTCAAGTCCGGAACGCCCTTCAAGGAACTCAGGAATGCCGAGATCCTCCAACCGGGCGGCTTCGTGGTCGGGCAGCGCTCGCAACGCTTCGATCTCGGCATCGGTGGGAGGCGTCACGCTATCATAGAAACCCGGGATGTTGACGTGACCGTCCTCGCCCTTGATCGCATTGAGCGCCCACACCAACCGCCAGGCGGGGTTCGGGACACTCGTCGCCACTGATGAATGCCAATCCTGCCGCGCCCCTGTCGCGCGCAGCTCTACATAGCAAATGCCCTTAAGTCTCAAATGAATCTGCGGACGCCCATCAATGTCGCGCCCCCCGAACTCCCAGATACAAGCGTCGGCGGCACAAAGCTCCGGGTTCGACACCGCGAAATCCATCAGGCTTGGGGAGCTGATCTCCTCCTCCCCTTCGATAATGAACTTCACGCCGATCGGCAATTCGCCACGAATTGCCTGCCAGGCGCGAATCCCGGCCACCCGGGCAGCGATGTTGCCCTTGTTGTCAGCCACGCCGCGTGCCCAAATGCGCCCGTCTCGCACCTCTGCCGCCCACGGATCCGAGTGCCATTCGTCCAGCGGATCGGCTGGCTGCACGTCGTAGTGGTTGTAGAAGCCGAGCGTGCGATCTCGCTGGCCCGGTTTCTCCGCATACACGACCGGATACCCTGCCGTTGCGATCTGGCGAGGCTCGAACCCCACGCTGCGGAGCATGTCCTCCACCAGGGCCGCGGTCTCTGCCATACCGTGGTTCTGCGCGGCGACGCTGGGCTGCCGCAGCAACGTCTGGAGCTCTTCCAGGGACTCGTCCGCATGACTATCGATATAGGTATACACGTCATCGAGTTCTGTGGCCACCGCCAATTACCCTTCCTGTTCCCCGTGATCGCCAATCAGGCGAACCGCCGCGATCGCATAGGCCCGGGTTGCTTCCAGAATCTCGTCAATCCCGACCCATTCATCCGGAATGTGCGCAGTCTTTGGGTCGCCCGGTCCGTAGATGATGGTCGGATATCCTGCATCAACGAAGAAGCGACCGTCGGTTCCCATGCTGAATCCCGTGGGCTCGGTCGACAGACCCAACCGGACGTTGGCCCCGATCATCGCCTGCACCAGTGGGTCGTCCACCGGAACCGGTTGAGACGCGCGTCCCGGGTAGGCCGAACGCACCTCGACCCGGATGCCCGGGAGGTTGGCAACGGCCGCCTGTGCGATGCGATCCACCTCCGCGATGCACTGTGCGGGATCCTCGCCGGGCACGATTCGACGATCGATGTAGAACGACGCGCGATCGGGGACGACGTTCGCCTTCACGCCGCCCTCCATGAGGTTGATCGACGCCGAGGAGTGATGGAAGAACTCGTGCGTGCGCGTTTCCAGCTCCGGCCAGAGCTCTCTTCTCAGCGCCACGATGACTTCGGCCATCGCCTCGATCGCATTGGCGCCTTCCCACGGCAACGCGCCATGCGCCGTGCGCCCGTGCACGATCACCTCGGTACTGGCGCTCCCCTTCTCCCCGACCGCCACTCGATTGAGGGTCTGCTCGCCGATAATCACCCAGTCGGGCACGATGTGCTTCTCGCGCACCACGAAGTCGGCGCCATGGACCCCACCGACCTCCTCGTCCGCCACCTCATTGACGACAAGGTTGCCCTTCAGCGGGACACCCGACCGAGCCAGCGCCACACCGGCCATCACCTGAGCGGCCACGCTCGCCTTGGCATCTCCCGCACCGCGGCCGTAGATTCGGCCATCGACGATCTCCGCTCCCCAGGGATCTTGACTCCACGCCGAGCGTTCGCCAATCGGGACGACATCGAGGTGCGAGTTGAAGCAGAGCGTCGGCCCCGATGTGTTGCCCAGGGTTGCAACGACATTCGGCATTTCCTCCAGGTCACCGACGGACTCGGTGCGAAAGCCCGCGTCGCGCAGGGTACGATCCACAATCGCACTGGCCTCGCGCACGTCGCCGGGCCTGTTCACCGTCGGCACGCGGACGATCGACTGGTGGAACGCGACCACTTCGTCCTGATCGATCTGCGCCAGCACCAACTCCTCAAGCTCGTGCAAGCGACCAGGTTGTGTTGCCTCTGACATCGTTGCTCCTTGCCACTGACGCTGCCGGCACGCATGATGCGGACGGAACCAACTGGGCGATCATGTGGACCGCCCATCATCTACGAAAGGAGCATGCACCAAATGCCCACTTCTGGAAAGCATGTAGCGATGGTTCTCGCCGCGAATTTCGAGGATATCGAAGCGACCGGTCCGAAGGATGCCCTGGAAGCGGCCGGCGCCACCGTGACCGTCATTGGCACCGAGCGAGGTCCCATAGCTGGCAAGAAGGGCGCAGTGCTCGAGGCGACAGAGACATTCGACTCCGTGACACCCGACGCGTTCGACATGCTGGTGATACCTGGGGGTGGCGCACCGGAGAACCTTCGCATTCACGACGGTGCGGTTGCCTTCACGCAGGCGTTCGTGGAATCCGGGAAGCCGGTCGGATCGATCTGCCACGGTCCGCAACTGCTCATCTCGGCACGCGTCGTCGAAGGTCGCACCGTGACCGCGGTCAACAAGATTCGCGACGACATCCGGAACGCGGGAGCCATCTATGTCGATGAGGAACTGGTGATCGACGGAAACTTGATCACCTCGCGCGTACCGAAGGACCTGCCGGTCTTCAATGAGGCGCTGGTCGCGGCGTTGGCGCGGCGCGAGGCCGGCTCCCCGGCGGATTAGAATGACTGGTGAGGGGCGGTGAATTCGCCCCTCACCGCGAAAACGCCGACCGAGGAGCGATTGCATGAAGGCTGGAGATCAGGTTGTGGGCACCACTGCCCCGGTGGCACTGCGCGACGCCGAGGCGTTCATCTTCGATATGGATGGCGTGCTCTATCGAGGCAAGCAGCCGCTGCCCGGCGTCAACGAGATGATCGACGCGATCGAAGCGCGGGGGCGCAAGTACCTGTTCGCCACCAACAACTCCATGGCGACTCCAGCCGAATATGTCCGGCGCATGGCCGGCTACGGTGTAACCGTTGATGCGTCGCACATCCAGACCTCGGGTACCGCCACGAGGGATTTCCTGCTCGGCGAGCTCCCCGAAGGCGCGAAGCTGCTGGTCGTCGGCATGCCCGCGCTCGGCGCGCAGTTGCAGATGGACACGACCTTCGTGCTGTCCGACGATCCAGAAGACGACATTGCCGCCGTGGTCGCCGGGCTCGATCAACGGTTCAGCTACGACACGCTTGCGCGGGCCCTGACGGCGATCCGGCAGGGAGCGAGATTCATCGCGACAAACACCGACGCCACCCTTCCGGTCGAGAACGGTGTCCTGCCAGGTGCGGGCAGCATAATTGCAGCGATCGCGACTGCGAGCGGCTCACAGCCAACCGTCGTCGGCAAGCCTGAGACCTTGATGATGGAAGCCGGGGTCGCGCAGCTTGGCTCGCAGGCGAGCCGCACGGTGATGATCGGCGATCGTCTGGATACCGACATCCTCGCGGCCCAGCGCGCCGGTCTTGCGACCGCCCTGGTGCTGACTGGCGTCACCACTCGCGAAGACCTGGTGAACAGCGACATCGTGCCGGACTATGTCTTCACCGACCTTCCCGCCATGCTTCGCGAGCTTGTGGGCTCGGGCTGACATTGGTATCCAGGTACTGTCGGTGGACACGGATTGGCTGCGAGGCAGGCGGCGGGTCGCTGCAACCCCGGCGAGTCATGGTGCCGCAGGCTGCACGAACACCAGGGTGGCGCCGATCAGAATGACGTTGTTGGCAGCCCATTCGGGACCGCGAGGCACGGCGAATGGTGAACCAGGCACCTTGGTCAGCGCGGTGGCCTCGCCCTGGTGCTGGATCAGCAGGTGGGCTTGACCGTCGCGCCACTCCAACCCAATGATGCCGCCGTCGGGCGCGAACTGGGCGGGAGACACGATACCGGCGAATGTGTCGAGGTCGATAGCGACAGTGCCGTCTCCCGTGTCGAGGTCGATAGCGACAGTGCCGTCTCCCGTGTCGAGTTCGAGTACGAAAGCGATCGATCGCAGTACATCCTGCTGGGCCAATCGCAGCGCGGAGTATCCCACGACACGGATAGCATCCCCGGCAACGAGGACATCGGTCGCCACCGGCATCGGAAAGGCGTCATCTACCGTCCCTGGCATCAGAAGGGTTGAGTCCCCTGAGGGATTCAACAGCCACAAACCATCGCCAGGATCCATGAGGAACGCGGATGCCACCGTATAGAGCAGGCTGCCATTCTCGAGCTGAATCATTGGCGACATGATCGCATGCGGCAAGTCCTCGCGGACGACATGTCGCAGCTCGACCGCTCCGCTGGTACGAGCGACCACCCACAGCTCCGTCGGCGGCTGTTCGAGGGCAACATCGGTGCGGACAAACGCAAGGGACTCGCTGTCCACGCTCCAGGTCGGGAAGAGGTCGAGCGGCAGGTGATCAGGTTCACTCGATTCGTCGAGCGGAAGGGTGCCCTCATAGTCGTCATCGGTGAGATTCGACAGGTCTCGCGTTGCCAGCTCGTAGACATAGATGTCGGAGTCGACGAGGTCCGGCAGGCCAGTGAGCGAGAAGGCAATTGCGGTGCTGTCGGGCGACCACTGCAATGACTCCGGATCGATCGTATCGGGCACCGGGATACAGGCAGCGTCAAGGCCGGGAACGCTCCAGGTGCAGAGTTGTTGACGAAACTCTGAATCCACCATGAGCCCGGCGACGTTCAGTCCATCCGGCGAGAGTGTGACAACTTCGCTGGCGGGGCCGACAGCTGCCTGATGCAGGGTGATTTGGTCAACGACCTGCCAGCCGCTGCTGACGGCGGGAGTGGCCTCGCCCATCGATTGCGCCGGGTATGCCAGCAAGATCACGAGCGGGAGAGCCGTGGCGCCAAAAACGCGAACGACGTATGACCTGATCATGCAGCGCCTCCGTTGCGATCTCCATGCCATTGCTCCCATTTACAGCATAGGCGTGCCCCGAGGCTGAAGATAGTGTCAGGATTCCCCATTCCCATCAACTCTCGACGGATAGTTTGCAACAACCTCCGGTTGGACCGGGAAGAACTGCTCCATGATGGATACAATGACGGTGTTCGGAAGGTCGTGGCTCACACAGGCGGCAGGATCGCCGCGTGAGAAGCGTCGCTCCAGTGGACCGCAGCGGGGACCTCCCTGGACAGTCCTGACGGAAGGCGGGGCATCGGCTCCGCCACATGAAACTGCAATCGATGGATGCGACTTCGCTGCCGATATCCCCAGCGCTGCCCTGATTCGATAACTTGCAGGAGATCGAAAGAGCGCAACGAAAAGCTCCGGTACCAATGGCACCGGAGCTTTCATTCCGCGGAAGCGACGGGCTTTGGTTTCCCGCTTGCCCACTGGCGAGGCGCTGTCGATACCGGTGGATTGGTCGTATTCCAGCATACACGACCCCCGGTACGCGCGTGCCCTCAGCGCTGACGCCGTGATGAAAATCCGCACGATCTACGCCGGCTGGTCGCTCCGCGAGCTCGCCCGGCGTTTCGGTGTATCGCACGAAACTATTAGGAAAGCAAGGATTGGGAAGGGGTCATTGTGATACGATCAAGATTAGTGCATTTCCTGGCGGTGGAAGCGGTTGAGGATCCATGCGTTCTTGGGTCACCGATCGAACCAAGAACCAACTGGGAAGGAGACACCACCGATGTGGCATATGGGAGACGGCTGGGGGTGGTGGATGCTGTTCGGCATGTTGATGATGGCCGGGTTCTGGGGCATCGTCATTTGGGCAGTCGCCGCGATGGTTCGCGGGCCCCGCAGCCCATCGCAGCCCGGCGCTCGCCGCGAGATGACCGCGCTGGAGATGCTGGAATGGCGCTACGCCGCCGGGGAGCTGTCAGACGACGAATTCGCGGAGATGCAGCGCCGGCTCATGGCAGACCACCGTCCCTGATCGCCAGCGCAAACCAGGAGGCCCGCACATGTCGGGACATGGTCCTCACCTAGCGTCCGGCGGCGACCGCAAGGCTCTCGTGATCACCGGCGTGATCACTGGCGCATACTTCGTCGTCGAGCTGGGTATTGGTCTATGGTCGGGGTCGGTGGCCGTCACATCTGACGCATTTCACACCTTCTCCGCCGTCGGCGGCGTGCTCATCGCCCTGGTGGCCCAGCGCCTCGGCGAACGTCCCGCCTCGTTCACGTTGACCTTCGGCTGGGGGCGTGCCGAGATCGTCGGCGCGCTCTTCAATGGGCTGTTCCTGGCCGTAATGGGGTTATACGTCCTGTGGATGGGCGGAATGCGCCTGCGCGAGCCCCTGGAACTGCCGACTGGCGTCATGCTCTGGGCCGCTGCTGGCGGCCTTGTCACCGAAGCCATCTCGTTCTGGCTACTGTACCAGCACCAAAAGACCGACCTCAACATTAAAGGGGCATTCTGGCACGTCCTGCAGACCTTCGTCGGCAGCCTGATCATCATCGTTTCGGCCGTCGTCGTCCGTCTCACGGGGTTCGAGCGAATCGACCCGCTCCTGGGCATGGCGTTCGGCCTGGTTCTTTTCATGGCGTCGGGGAGCATCATCCGGTCGGCCCTGAACGTGCTGCTGCAGGGAACGCCGACGGATTTTGACGTTGATGCTGCCCTGAGCGATCTCCGGGGGATTCCCGGCGTGAGGGATCTCCACCACATCCACGTCTGGAGTATCACCTCGGGGCGCAACGTTTTCTCCGGGCACATTCGCGTCGAGGACTATGCCGCTGATGGACGGCGGGTCTTGCTGGAGGCGACCCGGCGGCTCGATCAAGACTACAAGGTGTACTTCTCGACGCTGCAGATCGAAGACAACCGCCTCGGGAGCGAGACCGATGCAACTGATATCGACATCACGGCGATATCCTCGTAATGTCGATGATGCCCAACGCCAGGGCGCGGATTGACCGACCAGACCCTCATGTTCGTCATCGTCCCAATAGGTTGGTGCTTTGGGTGAGATGGGGACAACAGCATGACTGACACATTGTTGACACGATCTCACCGTCACCACGGGGACGCGGCATGGACTTCCTGCCCACGAGCTCGTCGATGCGATGCAAACTGGCGACCTGTTCGTCATCGCTTCGCATTGTCGCAGCGGCATGGCGCGCTGGTTTATCGGCAGTGTCGCCGAGGTGGCCGTGCGCTGGGCGACGGTGCCCGTGCTCCTGGATCCGCGCCCGGGCGGGCGTGGCCAGTAGCCATCCGTCAACCCAGCCGGCAACCGCAGTGCGCTGACGCCAGGGCAACGACGCAAACCTGATGAGCGCGCCCGATCACGACATGATCTAACCACCAACGTGATCGTCGCCGAATCGACAACATACACATGAAAGGAAGATGCCATGCGGTTGCGGGACAAGGTCGCGATTGTCACCGGTGCGGGGTCCGGAATTGGGTTGGCCATTGCGACACGGTTCGCCGCCGAAGGCGCATCCGTCGTGGTTGGCGACTGGAACCAGGAACGGTTGGAACAGGCTGTCAGGAAACTGTCGGATGCGGGAGGCTCCGTTACCGGCGCGCAGGGTGACATCGCCGACCAAGCTACGGCGGAGGCGCTGGTCGACCTTGCCATGAGCACCTATGGCGGCATCGATACCCTCGTCAACAACGCCGGCGTGATGGACTACATGCAGGGTGTTGGCGATCTCGATGTCGAGGTCTGGCGGCGGGTGCTGGCCATCGACCTCGATGGGCCGATGTTTACCAGCCGCAGGGCGGTGCAGGTTATGCTCGAGCGTGGCGGTGGGTCGATCGTCAACATCGCCTCGACCGGCGGTGTCGAAGGTGGGACAGCAGGCGCGGCGTACACGGTCGCCAAGCACGGGCTTGTGGGGCTGACCCGGAACACGGCGTGGATGTATGCCACGCGCAGCATTCGCTGTAACGCCATCTGTCCGGGCGGCACGCAGACGAACATTGCCGAATCCATGCCGGTGGAACGCTTGGACCCAGTTGGCGCGGCGCGCGCGCAGGCGTACGCCGCGTTGATCCCTGCCTTCATGGAGCCAGCCGACATCGCCTCTCTTGCCTTGTTCCTCGCCTCGGACGAATCCGTGCGTATCAACGGCGCAATCATCCCTGCGGATGGCGGCTGGACTGCTGCCTGAATCTGCAAGTATCGCCACGCCTGGGCCCGTGCCCGCTCTTCGTGAAGATTGTAACGATTCTGTGATGTCGCCGATTCTGAATTCATGCCTCTGTTGTCGCCTGGCGGCTATCGTGTCCACAGTGAGGGTTGTCCTGGCGGTCGGGCGCGGAATCCGGCACCGGGATCACCCCCGGGACACCCGGCGGGTGTCATGGTCGCCGCCAAGCGACACGGGAGGTGCGAGATGCACATGACTCGAACTGGAACATACGCCATGACCGCGATCGCGGCGGCGGTGTTCGTCATGTTGACGTGGGTCTTCGATGACGGAAAGTTCAACCTCAGCGACACTGAAACATGGTTCACGTATGATGGGTCGATCATCGATGGCACGATGTGGACCTACATCATGCTCGCCCTGATCGTCATCGCCGGGGTCTACCAGGCGTCTCGCACGCCCGCCGAGGGTGTCGAGCTGCGACTCGGGCGCGAAACCGACACGCCGGGGCAGATCCAGGATCCATCCTGGTGGCGGCTCCTGCTCGGCAACGCGCACCTGGCAATTCTCTGGCTGCCGTTGCGGTTCTACATCGGCCGTCACTGGCTGGCCGCGGGCGAGCACAAGGTCACTGAGGAAGCGTGGATGGATGGTGGCGCCGCGATCGAGGGATACTGGACGCGCGCGATCACCCCGAATCCGGAAACCGGCAACACCCCCGCGATCTACGAGTGGTACCGTGACTTTCTGCAGTACATGATCGACAACGGCTGGGCGAGCTGGTTCGGGCCGGCGATCGCGATCGGCGAGACCCTCGTCGGGATCGGCCTGTTGGTCGGCGCGCTGGTCGGCATCGCCGCCTTCTTCGGGACGGTCATGAACGTCAGCTTCATGTTTGCCGGCACCGTAAGCTCCAACCCGATGATGTTCGCCCTGACCGTGTTCATCGTCCTTGGCTGGAAGGTCGCGGGCTGGTGGGGACTCGATCGCTGGCTGCTGCCGATGCTCGGCACCCCTTGGTATCGGGGCGAGCCGTTCGGGAAGGTCGATGCAGCCGCGACGAATGAATTGGCTGACGGGACCACGCACTACGCGTAAGGGGATGCGGCGACGGGGTGGCTGATGCGCCACCCCGTTTCGTTGTGCAAGCTCCGGCTTGACTGGAGGCGACATGTTCGATCGGATTCTCGTTCCTCTTGATGGGTCGGTCCAGGCTGAATCGGCGCTTGCCGTCACACGACACCTCCATCCCAGGCTCGTGTATCTATTGCAGGTCGAGCGCGACGGGGCCGACGTGTTCCATCAGGGTGATCCGTACCTTTGTCGTCTGGCGGATGACCTGCAGGGTCACGGGCGTGAGGTGGAAACCCTGCGGATATCGGGAGACCCGGCTGAGCGAATCATTGAGACCGCTGTCGACGTTGATTGCATCGTGATGACCACGCACGGACGCGGCAGCGCCGAGCGCCTCCTGCATAGCAGCATTGCCAATCGCGTGGTGCAGCGTGCGCCAGCCCCCGTGCTGCTCGTGCCATGGGACACCGCGCCGTCCGAGGTGGAGATCCGTCGTGTGCTGGTTCCGCTGGATGGTTCGCCGCTTGCCGAAACCTCGCTTTCTCCAGCCATCGCCATGGCGCGTTCACAGCAGGTGGGTTTGCACGTGGTCACCGTCATCCAGGCGCACTCCTCCCCACTCCCTGCAGGCGACCGCCTGTCAGCTTCGATCGCTGCTGACTACCACAAGGATGTGCATCGCCGACATGGCCACATCGTCCCGGTCACGACCGAGGTGCAGCCCGGCGATCCAGTTTCGGTCCTTCGATCGGCGATTCGACCTCACGATCTGGTGGTCATGACCACGCACGCCTACCGAGGCCTGCGGCGCGTGCGGCACGGCAGTGTTGCCGATGGGGTGATCCATGGGGCAACGGTGCCCATTCTCGTCTCTCGGGCGTCCCACTTCACCTATTGACAACCGGTAGCGCGACGAGTTCCGAATTGATCGCCCTTCGTGGTCCATGGTAGTGGCGATGGCCTCCCCGCCGACGTCGGCATGGTGGGTATCGGCCGCGCCCTGTGATCACATAGGGTATCACCTCCACCGACAATTCCTGTTCGCACCCCCTGGGTCACAGGGCTACCGCATGTTGCTTCGCCGTGGTGCTCTAAGTGAAGTGTCTAGCAAGTTCAGGCGATAGTAGAGAGTGTGCCATTGCCCGACGGACATGGTGGTCGCCAGCGTGCGAGCGGCCGATCATGCAGGGTGGCCGATGGCCCGACGGAGCCGGGTTGACAACAGTCCCGAATCACCTCTGATCGGCAATCCCCGATTCCTGCACCAGGTCGATCGGCACTCGCTGCACTTCATCTTGCTGGCGCTCAAGTCTCGGCGCCTTCTGGTGCGCTGACTGATAGTGTGGAATGTCCGGGCGCAGACGATCTTGAAACAGGTCATCTACAGTCAGGATCTGAATTCGACGATGACGTCGACCTGTGAATGCGGAGTCCATTTTGCCGGCGGCCACCGCCTCCGACTCCATGTCCCGGGTTGGTGTCTGCATGCAGACGAACACGCCCAGGTCGACGCCTTCCCGCTCCATGGTCCCCCGGAAATCCCGGATGTCTCGCGATCCCGTCTTGCCACCCTTGACCTGGATGATGCCGCGGACCGCCCGCCCGCGGTCGCTGGAGTAGAAGAACTCTCCGTCGATGCCGCGATCACGACCCTTGCTCTCTCGCGGCCGCGCATTGATCCCCAGCTTGGCCACGGCCCAATACTGGAACTGCAAGGGAGACTGCTCAAACAGTGCCCGAGCTCCTGGTGCGTCCATCGGCGCACCCTCAATGATGTAGTCGACGGGTCCCGGGAAATGTTCCCTGAAGCGGCGTTCCATCACGTCGATGGCCAGATAGGTAATGTCGATCCCGATCCACTTCCGCCCAAGGCGCTCTGCGGCGGCGATGGCAGTACCGCAGCCGCAGAAGGGGTCCAACACGACATCGCCGGGGTTCGAACTTGCCGCAATGATGCGCTCAAGCAGGGCAAGGGGCTTCTGGGTAGGGAATCCAATGCGTTCAGATGCTGTTGCAAAGATCGGTTTGATGTCGGACCAGACATCTGACACCGGAGTTCCTGGGCTTTCGTCAAGATAGAGCTTCCGTCGAATACGACCAGTCGTACCCTTGGCCGGAAAGAACAGGCGACCTTCTCGATCAAGTTGCTCCATTCGCTCCTTGGTCACAGCCCACCCGTTTGGATGCGGCCTGTATCCCTTGTAGTCGTAGACGAGATTCGGTCGATAGCCTGGGTTCCGTAGGTCAGTCCTTCTGAACTTCCGACCATCCGGGTCCTCATGCACAAAGTGTGTGTCGATATAAGCCTGGTCGTACGGCTGAAATTGTCGGTTCCAAGCAAATGTCGGCGATCGAGCATAGTACAATACTGTGTCATGAACAGCAGCATAGTTTGCGGAAGCATTGCCGTGGGCTGAGGTCCGCTTCCATATGATTTCACTCCTGAAGCAGCGGGTTCCGAAGACCGTATCGAGCAATGCCTTGAGATAATGGCTGGCGGTCGGATCACAGTGGAGATAGAGGCTTCCCGTTGGTTTCAATACGCGATGGAGCTCGACCAGCCGCTGCGCCATGATCGCCAGGTAGGACATCAGCGGATCGTCTTCCAGAATCGTTTGCATCGCCGTGATGAACCGTCCAACCCGTGCCGGAGCATTGGTAATCAGGTCGTGGATGGCATCCTCGGCCGTCTCGTTCCATGACCAGGTGTCACTGAAGGCCTCGACCTGCGCGGGCGAGGCCACACCGTCCTTCTCTCGGAAAATCACGTTGTAGTTGCGCTTGGAGTTGAACGGGGGATCGAGGTAGACCAGATCCACGCTTTCGCTGGGCATCTGCCGCAGCCAATGAAGATTGTCCCCATAGTAGAGCGTGTTGCGCACGGCGCACCCTTCCTCCCTCGCGATACTGAATTGTTAGACGTATGTCGAGTATATGTGACACGCAGTCATCGGTAAAGATGTTCGGACAATGCATGCAGGCCGACTCTATGCCGGCCTGCACTTCATTTGATTCAGCTGATTCAGCGCCGGCACCGGCCCGATCGCATCATGCGAATCCACCGGCTGCGCGCGTACCAGCTGGTCGTGTATCCCGTGTCGCGGTGCGGCATCAGGCCGCCTCGCGGGTGTCGCCGGCATCCTCCCTGCCCCGTGATGCGACGAGGTCGTGCCCCGTCACATCCTCCAGCCGATTCTGCGCCCAGCTCACGAGCGCGATAAGACCGCCGGCGACCGCGGCGATCGCGATGCCGCGCCACAGGTCGACGTCGATGGTCACCTCCCCCCCGCTTCCCACCGAGCTCACGATGTCGTTGAGCACCGGGATCGCCACGATCGCCAGAACGCCGATAAAGCCCTGGGCGAAGGTGCGCAGCGCGCGTGCAGCGGTGTCGTTCATGGAATGCCTCCGTAATGGAATCTGTAATAGACCTCGCGGATCTGCGGTGCCAGCGCTCGCACACGGGCCGCCGGCGGACCGAGACGACAGATCACCCCCACTATGGCGTGGCGTCCCCGAGCAGCGGCGCATCGCTCACGCGTCGCGTGTTCGCGTACGGCACCCGCACCCATTCGTCGTCACCGCCAGCCAGGACGTAGTGCCAGACCCCCTGCCGGTTCTCCACGAGCCACGCGCCGATGGCACGGTCCCCGATGGTGTACGGCGCCTTGATCGGCCTCGGGTTCTCGACCGCGAACTCGCCTGCCACGGTCGGCACCACGAACTCAATGACATCGGCGGTGAAGATGAAATCATGGCCGGTATCGTCGGTGATGATCCCGGTCGCGGTGTCGTAGTCCTTTTTCAGATCGGTATCCAGCAGCGCGGGGATCGGGACGGCATCCACGTACTCCGGTTCCGGCTCAGGCGGCACATCGGCAACCTTGACGAGCCATGCGCCAGAGCTGTCGCCCATCGCCACCGCACCCTCCCCGATGCCTGGCACGCGCACCGGCAACCAGCCGTACCCGTCCGCCGACGCCCAGCGTCCATTGACCACGGCGTCGGTGCCGCTTGTCAGCGTGGCGATCACTGGGGAGTGTGTCGTAGGCTGCTGGCGCAGGTTCAGGTTGACCAGCGTGCGCACGGTGTCCCCGATGTAGATCACACCGTCGGCGGGATCGGGCGGCGTCGCGCCCATCGCCTCGCGCTCCATCGCATAGAACGCGGCGTAGTCCTCCCAATACTCCTGGTTCCATGTCGCATTGTTGCGGAGCAGGATCGGGCAGTTCTTGCCCGAGTAGTCGTGGTGGTACTTGCCCGGTGGCGGTGCCCCCTTGCGTGCCGCCGTCTTGCCCATCATCTCCGCCGCGTTGCGGCGCGCGCGCCGCCAGCGGGTCGGGTTCTCGACCATCGCCCGTTGCATCGTCAGCTCGCACGCCACGGTGCTCATGTTGCCGGGTCCGGAGCCGTCTCCCGCGTGCCATCCCACCTCATCGACCGGCAGGGTCACGCCCACGATCTCGTCGTCGGCGGTGTAGTGCCACGAGGCCATACGCCCCCCGGCCCCGCCGATCACGTAGTTCATTTCGGCGCGGGCCAGCGTACGCCAGTTCGACGTGTTATGCTGCGTCGTCTCGAATGCGCCCCGCAGCTTGATGCCGGGCCGGTTGTGTCGCCAGGTGGGGATCAGGTCGATCACCACCGGGAACGACGTTTCGAGCGGGCCACCCGGAAGCCCTGGAATGACGGTGCGGTAAGCCATGGTCGCAACCTCCCCGGCCATCAGGCCGTGGGTGGTGCGGGATTGAACTGCATCGAGGGATTGCCGCGGCGGCGGCATCGATGGGGCTAGTGTCTCACGAATCGGCCGGCGGTGATGCGCTCAGCGCGGCGCGGAGGGCGGCGACCCGTCGCTCCGACTCGCGTCGCTCGCTGATGACCCGGGCTTCCCACCACTCACGATCCAGCGGGTCACCGTCGGGGGTACGTCGCACGAGGGACACGACAAGTGCCACCAGCGCCAGTACTCGATTTCCTCGCGCTGCTGCTGGATGGTACGTTCGGCCAACTCCCGGTCCCCGCGGGCGGCCGCCTGTTCCCGGCGTTTTCCCCGATATTGGTATCGGGCCACCAGGACCGCCCCCGTCGCGGCGATCAGCGACGCCACCACCGTGCCCGCCATCGTGATGAGCGCCGCCGTCACCACCGGATCGGTCACCGTGTCCCCCGTTCAGTTGGCGCTGCAGCGCTCGATACGGCCTCGGCTCCACGTGTCACCTCCTTACAGACCGATCCACACCGCCTGTGCGGTCGCGGTCGGTGACGGCGAGCTGCCGTCCACGGCGAAAAAGTTGTCGATGTGCTTGCCGGTGTCCTTGTCGTTGACGGTGCCGCTGCGCACGCCGGCCCGGCCGGCCGCGCTGATGCTGGCATCGACTACGCTCATCTCCTGGACCGTGTCGACCTCGACCGCGATGGTGGTGGCGGTCATGATGAGCTCGAGCTGGTACGTATTGCCCGGTGACATCACCCCGAACACGGCGTCCAGCGTGGTGATCCCGTTGGCCGACAGCCCGCGGTCTATGGCCGCGCTATCGGGGGCTATCTTACCCAGCGCCAGCCGCAGCGGCCCGAAGCGGCTGAACCAGCCGTCCACCAGCCAGCGCGTCTCGCCATCGCTGAACAGCAGCGTAGAGGTGCCGGTGAAGCGCACGGTCACGGCGCCCGGTGGCAGGTCTGCGTCTGCGCTTACCTGCCACGCGGGGTCCACCGGGAGTTCAGTGTAGACGCGGGTTGCATATACCAAGGCGCCCCCGAACAGCACCAGCGCAAGCAGCAGTAAGCGCAGTACCAATACCAAACTCCTGCCATCAGAAATTGTAGGTGATGGTCATGCCCAGCGTGCGCGGGTCCAGCTGGCGACGTACCCAGGTCAGGCCGGTTTCCACCTCGCCGC
>JAUIGA010000028.1 GCA_030430125.1 Chloroflexia bacterium
CGAGCGGCGAGAGCCCCCTACGATCCAGAGCAACGCCAAACGGTTCGCGCTGGCGTATATCGGGCTCGTCCTCATCGGGTCGCTGCTTCTCTCGACACCGCTCACTACCGAGGCGAACCGGAGCACCGCCTATGTCGACGCGCTCTTCACGTCGATCTCCGCCACCGCGGTGACGGGGCTGGTCACCGTCGACACCCAGGAGCACTGGAACCTGCTGGGCGAGCTCATCATCCTGCTCATGATCCAGGCGGGTGGCATGGGGTTCATGGTCGGCGCCTCCCTGGTGCTGCTGACCCTTAGGCGCAGCAGCAGCCTGCGCGGAGCGCTGATCATGCGGGACGGCGCGCCAACCATCTCCCTGCAGGAGGCGCGCAACCTCTCCCGCCGCATTCTGGTGTTCATGTTCGTGACCGAGGGGATCGGCGCGTTGATTCTCACCGCCGAGTTCTACCCAGAGAGCGAGGGTATTTTTCACGCGCTCTGGTTCGGAATCTTCCACTCGGTGTCGGCATTCTGCAACGCCGGCTTCGACCTCCAGGGCGATTTCGAGTCGCTCTACGGATACCGCGACAGTTTTTTCATCGATCTCACCGTGATGTCGCTCATCCAGATGGGCGCGCTTTCGTTCGTGTTTTTTGCCGATCTCTGGGAATCGCGGGGATACCTGCATCCCCGCCAGTGGCGACCGCGACGGTACTGGCAGCGGCTCAACCTCGATACCAAGTTCATCTTCGTCACGAACTACGCACTGGTGCTGATCGGCGCAGTGACGTTCGCGCTCATCGAGTGGGGATCGGCGCTGGCCTACATCGACGAGCGCCACGACCGGATCATCGCCTCGGTGTTCCAGAGCGTATCCGCCCGCACGGCCGGGTTCGCCACCATCAGCTACGGCGACGCCCACCCCGGCACGCTCTTCATCTGGATTGGCCTGATGATGATCGGCGGCGCGTCGGCCTCGACCGCCGGCGGCGTGAAACTCGCGACCTTCGCCGTCGTGGTCATCACCATTTTCTCGACCATTCGGGGGCAAGACTCACCGCACGTGGCGGGCCGGCGCATCCCGACCTTGATCATCTTTCGGGCGATGGCCATCATCGCGTTGTTCCTGATGGCCCACTTCGTATTCACCCTGCTGCTGGCGCTGACCGAGGTCACCTTTGGCAACCGCGAGGTGGGGTTCCTGCCACTGATGTTCGAAACCATGAGCGGGTTGGCCACTGTTGGCATCTCCACCGGGATCACGCCGGACCTGACCACACCAGGAAAGCTGGTGATCTGCCTGGCGATGTTCGTCGGCAGGCTTGGGCCGCTCACGGCGGTCTACGCCCTGCAGCGCCGCGAAGAGCGGCGAACCTACGACTACCCGGAAGCCTATGTCCGCATGGGGTAGCGGCGGCCTGCCATTCGGATTGTCCGTCTCGCGACCAACTGTCACGCCGATCACGTGTCGAGGGGGTCTCCCTGGCCGTCACGCCGATCACGTGTCGAGGGGGTCTCCCTGGCCGTCACGCCACTCCCCGCGCGAAGCGCTCGGCCGCGAACACGGGCGCATAGCCATCATTGCCAGAACTCGAATACTGACCTCTATCGCATTGCCCAGCGGCTTCGCCGGGGAGGGTTCTCCCCTCCAGTGGAGGGGAGTCAGTGGGGAGGGTTCGACGCGGCTGCGGCGCTACGGCGCCTTGCCGGCTCGGAGTGACGTTGTGAGGGGGCGAGCTGTCGGTGCCTATTGCCATCTGTCAATAGCCGCTGCGCTGCCGAAGCTCGGCGTAGTCGAATGACGCCCCACGCACGTAGGCCATCGTCTCCGCTTCCTTTTCCCGGATCGACTCGACCGCCTGCGGCAGACCCGCCAGCGCGTCGTCCGGAACGATCACGATGCCGTTGCGGTCGCCGTGGAGGATGTCGCCCGTTCGCACCTCCTGCCCGTCGAGGACAATCGGCTCGCCGACCGAGGTGATCTCGAAATTGGCATGCGACACGACCGGATATGGCATGAAATAGTGGAAACCCAGGGCGTGCACTTCATCCATGTCGCGCAGCGCGCCGTCGGTGACCATCCCCACGGCGCCGAGGCGACTGGCGATCGTCGCCATGACCTCGCCGGCGTAGGCTACCCGGTGCGGTGCACCGCTGCCATCGGCGATCGCCAGTACCGACGGACCGCCCATGGCCGCCAGCGCGTCCCACATCCGCCAATACCCATCCCGAGAAGCAGGGTCGCCCGGCGCGTTGGACATCGTCACCGTGAGCGCTCGGCCGACCATGACCCCGAGATCGGGAAACTGGCACTGCACCCGACCGCCGATGAATCCATCCGTGCGGTCCCGGAGTTGCAGCGTCTCGATCGCGTTGGCGATGGTTGGGCTGTCGACTCCCCGCAGGAAGTCGAGTGTGCTGTTGGAAAGTGTTGCGGTTGTGGTTTCCATGTCGGACGCTCCGTGATTCGTCAAGGTACGCGTGCAGGAGCCGGCTATGCCCCATGGTGGGCATGGCCACGAACGACCAATCCCCGCGGCAGGGTAGCGCGAGTCAGGAGAATGGGGAAGGCTTTGGTGTTGTCGCACGCGACGCCGAAAATGGCATCCGGGCGCGGCACGGCACATACAGCAACCGCCCGGGGGATGGCCCGGGCGGCTACAGACACCACATTTGGAGGGAAGGGGGGAGATTGCGCCGTGGCTGGCGGCGAAATCTCGTTATGGTGTTGACTCAAGTCTATGGTGCGGCAAGGCAGGCGACGGGTCCAATCGGATACCATGTCAGGCACGTTGGGGACCAACCCCGAATTGCGGCGCTACCGCCGGAAATCGCGAACCCTCGCCCCGGCATGGACGCGCGACGATACCCCAGGCGCCGGGATGGCGTGTGGTATCTTGTCTACGATTTCGGGTGGGTGGCCGGCGCCACCTCCCCGCGGGAATCCGGGCGGACATTGGTGCGGGGCTGGCCCGAAACTGGCTTTCCGCACGAGTTCCGGGCCACAGGTCGACCGAACGGCCAACACCTCAACCGGGACATCCCATCATGTCACGTGTGAATGCGGGGGAGCTGAGATTCCGTGCACATTTATGGTGAGAACTGGGTTGTCGTGATGTTCATGGTGGCAGCCGCCTTTGGCATGGGCATGCTGCTGCTGACCCTGAACCAGATCATGGCGCCCACGAAGCCCACCAAGGTCAAATCGGAGCCGTACGAGAGCGGCATGCCCGGCGTATCGCCGGCCAAGGCCCGGTTCACGCCCCGCTTCTACGTCATCGCCATGCTCTTCGTCGTCTTCGACATCGAAGCCGTGTTCATTTTCCCCTGGGCGGTGAACTTCGACAGCCTTGGCCTCTTTGGCTATGTCTCGATGGTGATCTTCATGATCCTCCTGCTCGACGGCTACATCTACGCCTGGAAGAAAGGGGCCCTCGAATGGGTCTGATCGATGATCGTTTCGACAAGAACGTCTTCACCACGTCGATGGACTTCCTCTTCAACTGGGGACGCCGGCAATCGCTGTGGTGGCTGCAGTTCGGCCTGGCATGCTGCGCCATCGAAATGATCTCCGCCTCGATGTCGAGGTGGGATCTTCCCGAGCGCTGGGGCATGCTGTTCCGCGCATCGCCGCGCCAGGCCGACCTGATGATCGTCGCCGGTACCGTCACCAAGAAGATGGCGCCGATCGTCCGCACCCTCTACGACCAGATGCCTGAGCCGAAGTGGGTGATCTCCATGGGCTCCTGCGCGAACGTCGGCGGCCCGTACGACACTTACGCCGTCGTGCAGGGTGTCGATCAGGTCGTGCCGGTCGACATCTATGTGCCCGGTTGCCCGCCGACGCCCGAGGCGCTGTACTACGGCATCCTGCAGCTGCAGGAGAAGATCATCCGGTATGACACCATGGCCAGGAAGCACGGCGTCGACGCGGCCGAGGAGCAACGCCGGGCCGATCGCACCGAGGTCATGGCGGAGCTGCGCGCCTAGATCGCGCCAGTCATCCACCAGACACCCAAGGAGACGACCGTGAGCGACGGCAATGCCCGGGAGACACACAACCTGAACCAGGAGGGCACCGTGGGGACGGGACCAGCGGACACCTCCGCCGGCGGCTCGCCCGCCACCAACGAGGATGCCCGCTCGACCGACGCCCGGCAGGTGGAAGCGCTGGCGCCGGAGCTCGACCTGGCCGATTGGAGTCGCGAGGCGTACTTCGCCGACGATCTCGAACGTCACCCCGCGGTCGTCCTCCTCAATGCCACGCTCCCGGACGCCATCCTGGACATCATCCGCTTTCGCAACGAAACCACCATCCACGTTCGGCCGGAGCTGTACCGGGAGGTCTGCCGCACGCTGCGCGACGATCCGCGCGTGGCGATGAACTTCCTCACCGACCTCACCGCCGTTGACATGCTGCGCCTGCGAACCTCGCCACGCTTCGATGTGGTGGCCCAGCTGTACTCGCTGCCCAATCGCGTTCGACTGCGCGTCAAGGCCGGGATCGACGACGGCCAGGCCGTCCCCTCGCTGGTCCCGCTGTGGAACGGCGCGAACTGGATGGAGCGCGAAGCCTACGACATGTTCGGCATCATCTTCGACGGGCATCCCAACCTGCGACGCATGCTGCTGTCCGACGATTGGGATGAGGGCCATCCACTGCGGAAGGACTACCCCCTCCGCGGCTGGAAGGAGTTCCCGGTCTACAACACTGAGCGCACGGTCCCCCGCCTTCGCACGCGCTGGACCGGCAGGGGAGTCTGATTCCGATGGCCATCTCGACGGGACAATCCGCCCGCGACGACTTCCGCGATATCGAACAGTCACCCTACGGCAAGCCGGGTGAGGTCATCAGTGACACCGCCGCCCCAACGGGCACCCTGACGGTCACCGACGAATCGGTCCTCGACTCCGGCGAACACCAGATGACCCTGAACATGGGGCCGCAGCACCCGAGCACCCACGGGGTGATGCGGGTCGTGCTCAAGCTCGACGGCGAGGTGATCACCGACTGCGACCCGGTCATCGGCTACCTGCATCGCGGCACGGAGAAGCTGGGCGAGGCCCACCGCTACGCGCAGATCACCCCCTGGACCGACCGCACCGACTACGTCGCCGCGCCGCTGAACAACCTCGGGTACATCCTCGCGGTCGAGAAGCTGTGCGGGGTCGAAGCGCCCGAGCGCGCGCAATACTGGCGCGTGATCATGGCCGAGCTGGCACGCATCGCATCCCACCTGGTGTGGCTAGGCACGCACGCGCTGGATATCGGCGCGCTGTCGATGTCGCTGTACTGCTTCCGCGAGCGCGAGATGATCCTCGACATCTTCGAGTCGTTCTGCGGCGCCCGCCTGACGACGAACATGATGGAGATCGGCGGGTTCTCCCGCCCGATCCCGGACGGGCTGGTCGAGCAGATCCGGAACTTCATCCGGCTCTTCCCCGGCCGCCAGCAGGAATACAGCGACCTCCTCACGGCCAATCCGATCTGGATGGCCCGCACCAAGGGCGTTGGCATCATTTCGCCGGAAGCCGCGATCTCCTATTCGCTCACCGGCGCCTGCCTTCGCGGCTCGGGCATCAACTACGACGTCCGCAAGGCCGAGCCATACCTCGTCTACGATCGCCTCGATTTCGAGGTGCCGCTCGGCGAGCACGGTGACACGTTCGACCGCTACCTGGTGCGCATGGAGGAGATGCGCCAGGCGTTGCGGCTGGTCGAGCAGGCGCTCGACCACGTCGAGGCGATGGATACGCCGATGATGGCCTACGAATCGCCGTATGTCATTCCACCGCACAAGGGCACCATGACCACGGCGGAGGACATGCAGCGGCATTTCATCTGGACGATCAAGGGCTTCAACCCGCCGGTGGGCGAGGTGTGGCAGACGATCGAACAGTCAAAGGGCGAGCTTGGATACTACATCGTGTCCGATGGCGGACCCATGCCGTACCGGTTCCGCATCCGCACGCCAGACTTCGTCAACCTGCAGGTCCTGCCCCACATGGCGCAGGGCGCCCTGCTGGCGGACGTGGTGGCGCTGATCGGAACCATCGATATCGTGCTCGGCTCGGTCGACCGGTAAACGGCCGAATCCATGCCGGCAACGCGACCGGCATCGCGGTACCATTGGCGACAGTGCCGGTACCGTGAAACCGGCCGCGTCCCATCGGCCACGACCGACACCGGTGGGATACAGGGAGTGCGGGGAAGCGCGCCAGTGACCACCCGGCTAAGCCAGGGGGTCGGTGGCGCTCGTCAAGGGCTGATTGCGGAAGATGGACCAACCGATCTGGATCACATTCATTGTGGCGTTCGTCATCATGAATGTGCTGCTTATCAGCATGGCCTACGCGACGTGGTTCGAGCGCAAGGTGCTTGCCGCCTTCCAGGACCGTCGTGGCCCAACCCGCACCGGGTGGCACGGACTGGGACAACCACTCGCCGACGCCGTCAAGCTGCTTGGCAAGGAAGACCTTATTCCCGCCGGCGCCGACAAGATCGTCTTCCGGTTCGCGCCGGTGATCGTCTTCGTCACAGCGATTCTCTCGGCGGCCGTGATCCCCTTCGGCGGCACCATCGAACTCTTCGGGCGCGAAATCAACCTCTACATCACCGATCTCAATGTCGGCGCCCTGTTCATCCTCGCGGTCGGCTCGGCCGGTGTCTACGGCATCATCCTCGGGGCGTGGTCGTCGGCGAACCGGTACTCGCTGCTCGGCGGGCTCCGATCCGCCGCCCAGGTGGTTTCCTACGAAATCGTGCTCGGGTTGTCGCTCGTCGGCATCTTCATCCTGACCGGATCGCTCAGCCTCAAGAGCATCATGGAACGGCAGGCCGAGACCATTTCCCTCGGCCCGATCGACCTCCCGAACTGGTTCATCCTGTCGCAACCGCTCGCCTTCATCCTCTTCATCGTGGCGGCAGTGGCGGAAACGAACCGCGTTCCGTTCGACCTCCCCGAAGCCGAGACCGAGCTGGTCGCCGGGTTCCACACCGAGTACTCCGGCTTCCGCTTCTCGCTCTACTTCCTGGGCGAGTACATCAACATGATCGTGGTCTCGCTCTTCGCCAGCACTCTATTCCTCGGCGGCCCCAACGGCCCCGGCTCGGACACCTACTGGGGGCTCGGGCTGGTGTGGCTGTTCCTCAAGGCCCTCATCTTCATGTTCTTCTACGTCTGGCTGCGCGCGACCATTCCCCGGTTCCGCTTCGATCAGTTGATGGGTGTCGCGTGGAAGGTGCTGTTGCCGCTCACGCTGGCGAACATCCTGGTCACGGGGTTCATTCGCCTGATCGCCAACGGCGAGGTCTTCTAGGCGTCGATCATGGGGAGGGATGCCGCAATGACCACACCACTCGACAGAATGTGTCCACACTGCGATAGGGGAACAGCCTGATGCCCTGGGATGTCATCATCTTCTATATCATCGCCACGGTGAGCGTGCTTGCCGCGCTCGGCGTCGTGGCTGCCAGAAACCCGGTGCATTCCGCCGTCATGCTGGTGATCTGTTTCCTGAACGTCGCGGGCATCTTCGTGATGCTCGGCGCCGAGTTCCTGGCCATCGTCCAGGTCATCGTCTACACCGGCGCGATCCTCGTGCTCGTGCTGTTCGTCCTGATGCTGGTCGACCCGGAAGACCTGCCCAGCTTCAGCGATTCGCAGCCGCTGCAACGCTACCTCGGCGCGATCATCGGCGCTGTCCTGCTGCTCGAAGTCGGCGCGGCCATCATCACCCGCACCCAGCTTGCGCCGCAGGGCCAGGCGACCCCCGCGAACATCGACGCCGTTGGTGGCAACACCCAGGCCGTCGGCCAGGTGCTGTTCTCCGACTACCTGCTGGCCTTCGAGGTGATCTCGCTGGTCCTGACCGTGGGCATCCTCGGCGCGATCGCGCTGGCCATGCCCGAGCGCCTCGGCGAGCGCATCGGCGTCCGCCGCGGCACCATCAGCCTGAGCCACACCCGCGGCACCGACGAGGCGTTGCCCGCCGGGCCACGCGGCGAAACGCCGATCCACATCGACCCGGACCGCCCGCGGCCCCATGAGGATGCCCCGCGGCGCGTCATTCTGGTCACGGATCCGGACGAGCGCACCACGCTGGAGGGGGATCGGCGGCAGTCCACCGCCGCGCGACAGCGAACGACAGGGACGAGCAACAATGAGTGAACTTGGCGTCGAGCATTTCCTCTTCCTGAGCGCAGCGCTCTTCATCATCGGCATGATGGGGCTGCTGACCAGGCGCAACCTGCTCGTCATCTTCATGTGCGTCGAGTTGATGCTGACGGCTGTCAACATCTCGCTGGTCGCCTTCGGGTGGGAGACCAACACGCTGAATGGCCAGGCGTTCGCGATCTTCTCGATCTCGATCGCCGCCGCGGAAGCCGCGGTCGGACTCGCTATCATCGTTGCGCTCAGCCGGCGCATCAGGACGGTCGACGTGGCGGATATCCACGAGCTGAAGGACTAGCGTGGTGGATGCTTCGCACGACACGATCGGAACCAGCCACAGGGGCCGACCAGAATGTCAGCCCGGCGTGCGCGAAGCGCGCGCAGTGCGAGGCCAGCACCGTTGGCATGTTACCGCCCTGCGGGCGGCCGGGTGGACACGGACCGCCACGGGATTGGTCCCCGTGGCGCAGGTTCACCCTTGCGAGTGACACGCTCGTCCGGCGCTCGCCGGGCTACGGGGTAGGTTGAGGACGTATTGATGGAAGATCTGCTGTATCTGATTCCGCTGCTGCCGCTGGCGGCCTTCGTGATCAACATCCTGCTGGGCCGCGGGTTCATCCGCGACAACGCCCACTGGGTAGCGTTGCCGCTGGTTGGTGCGAGCTGGATCGTTGCCCTGCTCGTGTTCCTGGATGTCCGCGATACCGAGCACGCGATCTCCCAGCACCTCTTTACCTGGATTCCTGCCGGCGACTTCGTGGTCGATGTCAACCTGTATGTCGACCAGCTCACCGCAATCATGCTGCTCGTGGTCCTCACCGTCGGGTTCCTCGTGCATGTGTACTCGGTCGGGTACATGCACGGTGATCCCGGGTTCTACCGGTTCTTCGCCTACCTGCCGCTCTTCGTCTTCTCCATGCTGATGCTGGTGCTGGCAGACAACCTGCTGGTGCTCTTCGTTTTCTGGGAAGCAGTCGGTCTCTGCTCGTACTTCCTGATCGGGTACTACTTCCGCCGCCGCTCGGCCGGCAACGCCGCGAAGAAGGCATTCATCGTCAACCGCGTCGGCGACCTTGGGTTCGGCCTCGGCGTGATGCTGACCTTCTGGACCTTCGGCACGATTTCGTTCTACGGCGAACATGGCATCTTCGAGCAGGCCGCACATCACGCCGAGCTGGGTATTGCCGGCGGGGCGCTGACCGCGATCGGCATCCTCCTCTTCATCGGCGCGTGCGGCAAGAGCGCCCAGTTCCCGCTGCATGTCTGGCTCCCGGACGCGATGGAGGGCCCGACGCCGGTGTCGGCGCTGATCCACGCCGCCACCATGGTCACCGCCGGCATCTACATGGTGGCCCGCAACTATACGATCTACATCCAGTCGGAATCGGCGATGATGGTTGTCGCCATCGTCGGTGCCTTCACCGCATTCATGGCAGCCACCATCGCCCTGACACAGAACGACATCAAACGCGTCGTCGCCTACTCCACCGTCAGCCAGCTCGGATACATGGCGTTCGCCCTCGGCACCGGCGCGTGGGTGGCCGCGATCTTCCACCTGATGACGCACGCCTTCTTCAAGGGGCTTCTGTTCCTCGGGTGTGGCTCCGTCATCCATGGCATGCACGAGGAGCAGGACATGCGCAAGATGGGTGGCCTGCGCAAGTACATGCCGGTCACCTTCTGGACCTTCCTCATCGGCTCGCTGGCCAATGCGGGCGTTGTTCCGCTGGCAGGCTTCTGGTCCAAGGACGAAATCATCGTCGGCGCGTGGATCAGCGATTCGAGCTTCGGCAAGCCCGCCGCGATCATCGGGCTGGCGGCTGCCTTCCTGACCGCGCTGTACATGTTCCGGCTCGTGTTCCTGGTCTTCTTCGGCAAGGAACGCTTCGACACCGAGCACATCCATCCGCACGAATCCGGCGCCTGGATGGCCATCCCGCTGGTGCTGCTGGCGATCCCCTCCGTCTTGATCGGCTTCGTCGGATTCCCGCCGGAGGATGGCCCGTTCCACCACTTCCTGCACCACGCCTTCGAGCTCGTTGAGGTCCACCATGTGTCGATGACCACCACCTGGACATTCGGCATCATCTCCACGGTGGTCGCCCTCGGCGGTATCTTCATCGCGTGGCTGGCCTACATCCGTGGCGCCATCAACCCGGCAGCGGTTCGCGAGCGGTTCGAGGGAACCTACCAGTTCCTGTACAACAAGTGGTATTTCGACGAGTTGTACGATGCCACGATCGTCCAGCCCCTCCGTCGGTTCTCCATGTTCCTCTGGAAGGTGGTCGACGAGGGCATCATCGACGCCGCCGTCAACGGTGTCGCGACGGGCATCGCCGCCATCAGCCAGCGTGTCCGACACGTCCAGACGGGTCTGGTCGCCAACTACGCGCTCGCCATCGCGATCGGCATGGTCCTGCTGGTCGGCGTCTACCTGGCGGCATTCTCGGACCTGTTCCAGTAGTCACCAACGGGGTGGGCGCGATCGTCCACCCACCTGGGCCGCCCGCGGGCCGGCCCGCAGCAGTTATCGGAGGGGTATGTGGACGACTTTCCACTTCTGAGCACCATCGCCTATCTACCGCTGGTCGGCGCGCTCGCGATCCTGTTCGCGCCACGCGCATCCAGCACGCTGCCGCGCACCATCGCGCTCGTGGCCTCGCTGGCGAGCTTCGTGCTGTCGCTGGTGCTCCTGGCCGGGTTCGAGCATAACGCGGAGTTCCAGTACACCGAGAAGGTCGTCTGGCTGGATGAGCTCGGTGTCTCCTACTTCATGGGTGTCGACGGGATTGCCGTCCTGCTCATCGCGCTGACGACCCTGCTCTCCGTCATCGCGATCTGGTGGTCGTGGGAGACCATCACCGTCCGCACGCGCGAGTACTACATCGCCCTGCTCCTGCTCGAAACCGGCATGCTGGGCGTGTTCATGGCGCTGGACCTCTTCGTCTTCTACATCTTCTGGGAGATCATGCTGATCCCGATGGCGCTGCTCATCGGCATCTGGGGCAGCACCGACCGGGTCTACGCCGCGGTCAAGTTCTTCCTGTACACGCTGTTCGGCTCGCTGCTGATGCTCGTCGCCATCGTGGCGACCTACCAGAGCTACTTCAACGAAACCGGTGTCCGCACCCTCAACGTGCTCGAGCTGCAGGGTGGGTCGTATGGCGAGACATTCCAGTTCTGGGTATTCGCGGCGTTCTTCATCGCCTTTGCGGTGAAGGTACCGATGTTCCCGTTCCACACCTGGCTGCCGGATGCCCACGTCCAGGCGCCAACCGCCGCGTCGGTCATCCTGGCGGCAGTCATGCTGAAGATGGGCGGCTACGGCATGCTGCGCTTCAACCTGCCGCTGTTCCCCGACGGCACCGAGGCGTGGACCGTGGCCGTGATCGTCCTGTCGATCATCGGCATCATCTACGGCGCGCTGGTCGCACTGGTGCAGCCGGACATGAAGAAGCTGATCGCCTATTCGTCGGTCAGTCACATGGGCTTCGTCACGCTCGGCATCTTCATCATGAACATGCAGGGTCTGGACGGCGCGATGCTGGTGATGCTCGCGCATGGCTTCAACACCGGGGCGCTCTTCCTCATCGTCGGTGTCATCTACGAACGCGCCCACACGCGCGACATCAGGGCATTCGGCGGCATGGCCACCCGCATGCCGATCTGGTCGGCATACTTCGCATTGTTCCTGTTCGCCAGCATCGGGTTGCCGGGTCTCTCGGGCTTCGTCGGCGAGTTCCTCGTCGCCCTCGGAACCTGGGACTACAATCGCCTTGCCGCCGTGATTACCTTCTCGGTCGTCATCTTCGCCGCGTGGTACATGCTCTGGCTGTACCAGCGGGTCGTCTTCGGGCGCGCCTGGGGTGAGCTTCCGGATCCAGGCGATACCGAACTGACTCGCGGCGAAATCGAAGAGCTGGCCGAGGCCAATTACCACGGGCATCTCGGCACAGACGCGCCGCAGCCCGCCGTGTCCGGTGGCGACCACGACACGCACGACGACCACGACGCGTTGACCAATGAGAACCCGGAGGAGGTCGGACCGACCCACAAGGGCCAGATGGATTCGCGGCCGTGGACCGATATCACCTTCCGGGAGCACCTGGCACTGGCGCCGCTCGCCGTGCTGACCATCGTCTTCGGCGTTTACCCGAAACCGATTCTCGACATCGTCGAGCCAAGCTTCCAGGCGATCCTGGATGGTGCGACTCGCGTGGTCGGCGGGTAGCCGATTCGACACCCGGACCAGCAGGTTCCGGGTCTATACCTCGCGGCCGACCCTGGGTCGGCCCGGCCGCCGCGGGGCGGCAATGATGGGACCGGCGCGAGATCGGTCCCGACGAACGGTCTTCAAGGGAGTGCGGAGCCGCCACCATGTCGCTTGACCTGACTTCTCCGGAATGGAGCATAACCGTCCCGCAGCTCATCGTCTTCCTGACGGCGACGGTGCTGCTGTTCGCGGATGCCTTCGTTCCGAAAGATCGCCACTACACCGTGCTCACCGGCATCTCGCTGGTGGGGTATGTGGCGGCCGCGGTCGCGCTCATCTGGCAGCGCGACACCGACGAGGCGACGTTCGACGGGTTGTTCCGCGCGGACGGCCTGACCGTTTTCCTGACCCTGACGATCCTTGTCGCGGCGGTCCTGACGGTCGTGACGTCCGCCAGCTACGTGGAGCGTCTCGAAGGCCGCATGCCGCTCGGCGAGTACTACGTCCTCGTCGCTTTCGCCACCTTCGGCGCGACACTCGTCGCCGCCGCCGGTGACCTGGTCATCCTGTTCATTGGCATCGAGCTCACCTCGCTGGCCACCTACGTGCTCGCCGCCTTTGCCGTCCGCCGATCGACATCGCTCGAGGGCGCGCTCAAGTACTTCCTGCTCGGCGCGTTCGCCAGTGCGATCCTGTTGTACGGCATGGCCTGGATCTACGGCGCGACCGGTTCGACCAGCCTCGACGTCATCGGTGAGCAGCTGGCAACGATGGTCGCCGGACAGGACGATCTCGACGCGTCGCTCCTGCTCGGCATGCTGCTGATCATCGTCGGCGTCGGGTTCAAGATGGCGGCGGTGCCGTTCCACTTCTGGACACCGGATGCCTACGATGGCGCGCCGACCCCGGTGACCGGCTACATGTCGGCGATCCCGAAGATCGCGGCCTTCGCCGCGGCGATCCGGTTGCTGGTGCAGGGGCTCGCGCCGCTGCGCGATGACTGGGAAATCGTTATCGCCGTCCTCGCGCTCCTGACCATGGTGTTCGGCAACGTCGTCGCCGTGTCCCAGCGCAACATCAAGCGCATGCTTGCCTACTCCTCGATCGCGCACACCGGGTACATCCTCGCCGGGTTTGCCGCCTACGACGTCACCGAGGGTGGCACCGGCTTCAGCACCGGCGGCAGCGACGACGGCATCACCAGCGTGCTGTACTACCTGATCGCCTACACCGTGATGAACATCGGCGCGTTCGCCGTGATCGCCTGGGTGCAGCACCGGGGTGACGGCCTGACGCTCGACGACTTCTCCGGTCTTGCCCGCAACAACCTGCCGGCGGCCACGGCGATGACGGTCTTCATGATCGCGCTGATGGGTATCCCGCCGACACTCGGGTTCTATGCGAAGTACTACGTCATCGTGGCGCTGCTCCGGTCCGACCTGCTCTGGCTGGCGCTGGCGATCGTGCTCATGTCCGCGGTGAGCGCGTTCTTCTACCTGCGCGTGGTCGCGGTGATGTTCTTCAACGATCCGATCGAGCGCGAGAAGCCTTTCACGTCGCAGACGACGCCACTGCTCAACGTCGGGATCGGTGGGATGGCCGTCGCAACCATCGTGCTGGGTGTCTGGTCATCCGGGATCATAGACCTGGCCGCCGAATGGTCGTCGGCGCTCGACGTGCTGGCGCAGGCCACACCGTAGGATTCACGACGATTCGCACGCCCAACGGCTCGCGGCCCAATCGGCTGCGAGCCGTTTCGTCTTTCTTGGGGGGTTCCATCGATGACACTGCTGGCGCAGGATCCGGACGAATTGTTCGACGTCGTCGATACGATGGGTGTGTCCACCGGGCAGGTCAAGCGACGCGCCGACATCCATCGTGACGGCGACTGGCACCGGGCGATCCATGTCTGGATCTATGGTGAGGCAGATGCAAGGCCATTCCTGATGCTGCAGCGCCGCGGCCTGGGCAAGGACACCTGGCCTGGCGCGCTCGATGCCACCGCCGCCGGGCATCTCGCCGCGGGGGAGTCTCCAGAGGAGGCATTCCGGGAGATCGAGGAAGAGCTCGGCATCACGCCGGACCTGACCGCGCTCCGTCACGTCGGCACCCGCGTGATCGCCTCGGAGCAGCCGGACCACATCGACCGGGAAATCGAGGAGCTCTACCTGCTGCGGGACGACCGCCCGTTGGCGGGGTACCAACCAAGTCCCGCCGAGGTCGACGCGCTGGTGCGGGTTCCGCTCGATGGATGGCTGGCGTTCCTCTTCGGCGAGCGTGAAACACTGGCGGCGGCGATGATGATCGCAACCGGGCGGCAGGAATGCTCGCTGACGGTCGACCGGGATCAGCTCATCCCGCTGCCGGACCGCTACTACGAGCGCGTCGCCATCGCCTGCCTCCGCACAATCCGGGGCGATCGCTACGTGGTGGTGTGACCGCCGTCATTCCTTGCGTTTGCGCCGCTTCCGCCTCGTCTTCGCCTTCTCGGTCACGATCTCGCGAGCATCGGACAGCACCTCGGTGAGGCGAACCTCGTCAACCGCTGCAAGCCTGACCAGCACCATCGCGTAGCCGTCGTAGTGGGGTTCCGTGAAGAAGATCTCTGGCTCCGCCTCGACGAGCGCCGCCTTTTCGTCCAGATCGTCGACCGGAATGACGAGGACATCGCGCCGTTCGACCTTGGTCTTCTTCGGGTGCACCCGCTCGCGCCAGGGCCACGCGAACTGAACGCCGTTCACCCGGAAGTGGCAGTCGCCGTCGTTCTCGGTCACATCAGGCAGCGCCATCGCGATCCGTCGCACGTCGTGCTCGTCGGCCATCGCAACTCCTCCCGACGCATTCACCAAATCTGCTCGAATCTTCACCAGAATCCAGGGAACTCAGTGCAGCTATGGCGCGTGTGCCAGGATATGAAGCCAGGTACGACTGCACGTCGTGTGTCGTTCCTGCCAGATGCTGGAGAACCCGGCGCCGGCGAGAAGGTTGTTGACTTCATCGTCCCGATACCGGGCGAAGTACCGCTCAATCCCGCCATAGATGCTCGGTTCCCAACCCTCATTGGTTCCTTCCTGCAGGCCGAGGAGCAGAAGGCCTCCCTGCTCAGCACACGCCGGAATCTGGCGACGACGTCGGGAGCAGCCGACCTGGGGACGTGCAAGAGTGCCGCCATGCACCAGACCGCGTTGAACGCATCGTCTGGCAACGACAGCGACGTCATATCCATCTCAAGCAACGGCCCCGCAACGTGTTGTCGGGCCTGATCGAGCATCCCTGTCGAGAGATCGATGCCGGTGACCCTTTCGAACCACGCCATGTCTCGACCGCTTCCGCAGCCCGCGTCCAGGATCGTTGGCGTTTCAGGGAGCCTATCCAAAAGCTCCGTACCAAGCTCGGCCAGCTCCGCCGGCATGGTGGAGTAGCGCTCGGCGTACTGCGTGGCGATCGCATCGTACGCGCGTTTCATTCTCGAACTGACCATCTCGGCTTCTCCATTGGAGGCCGCCAGGATTGAGCGGCGCCTCGGTGGTGCCATCGGGATTCAGCATGCGTTCCGGCCAGGAGATTCCCACTTCTTGCACACGCGAAACGAGTTTCGCGTGTGTATGGCCAACCATACCTCCATCAATGTCGGTAGCAGCGGACGGCCCGGCCACCGAGTTCGAGTCCAGAAGTTGGTGCTATCACCGGGCTTCGACGTGACGTATGGCTCCATGATGAAGCTCTATTCAACACCGAGGGACTTGTTGTAGCAAATGGCGTTTCGCTTCAATAAGGAGCCCCTGTCTCCACTCTCGCCGCGTCGGTGAGCGCCCAACCCCGAGCGATGCCCTGGTAGATGCGCTGCCGCCGCAGGAACGCCGGGTCGGCGAGCATTCCCGGGTCGAACCCGTATCCCGCCAGGAACGCAACGCGCTCCGGGTCGTCTTCCGGGCGCGCCAGCAGC
>JAUIGA010000029.1 GCA_030430125.1 Chloroflexia bacterium
CATATGGCCAATGTGTGATTGAATCACGATTCACGCAAGTCAGGCTTGACCGGCACCCGCTGATATCGCCCCGTGGTCATCGCGGGCACGGTTCATCAGGGTTTCGCCCACCGCGGCCAGGCGGCCGGCATCGATCGCGTAGTACTTCATGCCACCCCGCGGATTCACCACCACCAGTCCAGCCCGTTCCAGTTGCGACAGGTGGCGGGACACCGCAGATTGCGCGATTCCGAGCCGACCAACGATCTCGTTGGCGTAGAGCTCTCCCGTGCCGAGCAGGTCGAGAATGCGGAGTCGGTTCGCGTCGCTGATGGCGCGAAGCGCTTCCAGCAGCTGGCCGCCGTCGAGATCCTCGGTCGCCATCGGCGGCGCGGTATCGAATGGGCCACCGGCGCCGTTGGTTATCGCCGCTGTTTCCACTGGTTGGGCGTGGCCGCTGAGCACATGTTCTGCGGAGAAGAAGATAATCACGTCGGGCGGATAGAGGACATAGCTCATGAAAGACCCGAGGTGCATCGATGGGACGAAGGTGACTCTTGCTGCCTTGCCCAAACCGGCCGCCAGGGTCGTCGGCACCCGGTTGCCGGTGAGCTCGGCGAACGCGGTGGTCAAACCCTTGGCCGATGCGGCCTGTGCCACACGGTCCGCTTCCCGCAGGCGGTCCCGATGCCGGTGATACTCGGTTTCGTACGCGAGATCCCATATACCCCGGATCAACCGGATGGTCCTCGACTTGAGCTGGCTGCTGTCGAGGAGCAGGTGCAGCACCTCGTCGCCGTTGGCGGTTGTGATGCCCGGTTCGATGAATCGTCGCCACTCGAACTCATCGGTGCCTGACGGCGCAGCCAAACCGGTGCCGAGATCCTGATGCACCCGACCCAGCGCGTGTTCCGCCATCTCGCGATAGTCGGTGGCCGGCAGTGATTCGAGGTAGACCAGGAGATCGTCGATCGTGGCATCGCAGCGCTCAGCGAGCAGCGGCTCGAAACGCATGATCGGCTCCTCCATGTAATAGAGAAGCCGACCCGAGAAACCGTGGAGAAGATCCAGGTCGTGTTGCAGTTGTGTCGGTAGCTCGCGGCGTGTCGCGATGAGCCATCGATCCAGCCCACTGCCTGGCACGGCCCGATAGAGCAGCGACATGACCGATACCATGTCGAGTGGCAACGATGCGCACGCGCTGACTTGCAACGCGGGTCGCCCTACGATGAGTTCGCCCATGTGTACGTGTGTCTCCCTGTTCGGTCGACCGGCACTCCGCAGCAACGATGTCCTGGTTGAAAGACAGATCGTGCGGGCAGACCATTCGCGCCGCGTCGGTTGCATCCTGTCATGACGATATCAGCATACCAACAGCCGGTCAATATCCATTGGTATAGCACGGCGGGGTCTGCGGCAGTGTGTCTCACTTGACACATAACCCCCACGCCGCCTATGTTGACGGCGATGATGTTCGTGTACGTCGCGACCTGACGAAACCCGACCGTGTGACAGTGGGAGCGTGATCGTGGGTATTCCAACCTCCGGCAGCGGGCCAGAGCATACAGCGAGCCGCCCTCGCGACGGTGTCACGAGCGAGGAGCGCGACCACGCCCCGGGCGACCCGCCCCTCGCGGCGCTCGAAACCAGCGTCCAGCCGCCGGAGCCGAATCAGCTGTCCCTGTTTGCGCTGACCTCCCAGGGGATCGTCGGTCCCTCCATCGGTGGTCTGCCACCGCTGACCGCCACCTCCAGCCTGTCACTCGCGCGCGAGTGGTATCATCGCGAGCTCGAGCAGGCGCGACGGCCCCCGAACACAATAAGTGCCTACACCCATGACCTTGCGGTGCTGGAGCATCTGATAGGACCGCGATCCATCAATGCCATCACCCGACGGGATATCGCACGCTATCTCGGTGACGCCAACAGCCGCACTACCCGCAAGCGACGACTGACGTCGGCCCGTCGCTTCTTCTCCTACCTGATCGACACCGTGAAGGTGCTGCGTGAGAATCCGACGGAGGGGTATTACCCGCACGGTATCCAGCTGCGATCGCCCGTTCCGCTGTTCCCTGACGAGCAACAACGCCTCCTGGACGCCGCGGCGGCCGACGAGCCCTGGAGCGAGGTCGCGGTCATGCTGATGATGCGGTACGGCCTCACCCGGGCCGAGCTGCTCGCGCTGGAGCGCGATCACATTGATCGCACCACCGACCCTGCCCCAACGGTCTACGTCTTCTATCGCGATGTCGCGCGCCGAGGCAAGGAGCGCCATCTGCTCACGACACCCGAGTTCGCGGATGCGTTCGATCGGTTCCTGCAGGCGCGGGATCCGGATCGGCTGCTCTTTCCTGTCGGTCCCCAGGCGGTCAACGGCATGGTGGATCGCCTGCGACGTTTGGCGGGTATCGAAAAGGACTGCACGCCGAACGTCCTCAGGCATACCTTCGCGGTGGATCAGGCACGCCTTGGGGCGGACCAGCAGCGCTTGCTGGCGCTGCTCGGACTCGCCGACGACCCGCGCAACCGGGCGAGTGTCGATCGATACCTGCGCCTGGCGGCGCCCGCGGTCAACGCGGCGGATGTGGACGGCCAAGGCGATCCCGTCGAACCCGAGGCGACCGACGCCGCCGCGCCAGATCAGGCACTCGATGGATGATCAGCGAATCGGCGATTTGGCGTCGCCGCTCTCCGCCTCGCTCCAGGCGAGCAGGTTTGCCGCCAGCTCGATCAGCTCCTTGCGCGGCTCGAGCGGTTCGAGCCACCGCTCCGGGATAGCGCCAACACCGTAGTGTGCCCCCGCCAGCGCGCCGGTGACCGCACCGGTCGTGTCGGTGTCGTCCCCCATGCTCACCGCGGTGACGATCGCCTCTTCGAGGCTGTCCCGGTGGGCGATCGACCAGAATGCCGCCCCGAGCGTCTCCAGGACGAACCCGCCAGAACGCACGTCCGCGTAGTCGCGGTCCACTGCGGACAGAATCGCATCGACCACGTCCGTATTTGCGATGCCCTCGGTCGCTGCCTGGCGGACGCCGTCGAGGTTGCCGCCATCGAGCAGGTACGCGATGGCCTGGTTGAGGGCGACGCTGCCCCAGGTTGCCATCGGATCCGCGTGCGTCATCCGGGCCGTGTCGATGCTTGCTTCCCGCAGCGCTGTCGAGTCGTGACGAAACCGCAGGGCAATCGGGGCACAGCGCATCACCGATCCGTTGCCGGCGAGCTTCATTGGCGTTTCCGCCAGCATGCGATCGCCGATGTCGCGCCACGGCACGCCAGCATCCAGTTTCGACAGCGCCCGGCTGGTGGTGATGCCGATGTCTTTCGGTGCGGATCGGTACCACGAGAGGAAATTACTCGCGACAGCATCGAGGTCGATTCCGTCCTCGGTACAGGCGCGCGCGATCGCGAGGGCCATCGCGGTGTCGTCTGTCACTTCGCCGCGACGCAGGTCATGGGGCCCACCCCCGGTGATTTCGCGCACACCGTCCGGGAACGCCCGCAACACGGCGGAGCGAGGCATGAATTCGACGGCTCCACCAAGCGCATCCGCCGCCGCCAGGCCGAGCAGCGTACCTTCATACCGTTCGCGCAAAGACGTCACGAGAATTCATCCTTCCATATCGATGCCGGATCCCTGCCCTTCCGCCATATCCCGGCGACCGACTAGCTGACGGCCGGCGTGCCCAGCGGGTTGAGCAGCCAATCTTCGAACTGCATGGTCAGGGTATCGCGATTTTCTGCCCAGTACGCCCAGTTCTCGAAGAACTGCACCCGCATGTGCTGGGGTGCCGTCGGCAGCGTCTCTACGACCTCCGCGGGAATCAGGTCCAGCGCGTCCTTGTTGGCCGGCCCGAACGGCTGGCGGAGACTGAAGTTCGCGCCGGGAATCGCGCGCGTCGCGAAGTCGATGAAGCTCATGGCGACATCGAGATTTTCCGCGCCACGGGGGATTGCCCAGCTGTCGGCCGACACCATCCCATCCTGCCAGTGCAGCGCAACGAGCGACGCGACGTCGGGCAGCACCGAACGGATGTTCCACGCGCTCGCCAGTCCCACCTGCCCAGTGCGCACCAGCTCCACAGGCTGCTTGCTGTCCTGGTAGAAGTGCGTTGCGTCCCGGATCCGATCCAGCGAGGAGAACGCGCGGGGAACGTCGATGGGATACAGGTCGTCGCGCGAGACGCCATCTGCCAGCAAGGCAAATTCCAGCGTGCCGATCGGGTGCCGCCGCAGCGCTCGGGTGCCCGCGAACAAATCGAGGTTCCAGAAGTCCGCCCACGATTCCGGAGCCGCGTCGATTGCCGCCGCCGAGGTCATCACCGTCGAGTAATACATCGCGGCGACGCCATGCTGCATGGATGATTCCTTGTACAGCGATGCCGGATCGACAGTGGCGTAGTCGATCGGTTCGAGGTAGCCATCCTGCGCAAGGGGGAGCACATCGCCGGTCGGAATCAGCACGATATCCCAGACCGTCTCGTTGTTCTCGACCTGGTCGACAAGGTTCGTCATGCCGTCTCGACCGAAGGACTGATGCCTGACAGTTGCGCCGGTTGCCTCGGCGAACGGGTCGAAGAATGCCGACGTCAGCGCGTCGAGGTAGTCACCGACACCAGGCGTCGCGACAACGAGCGACCGCGCGTACCAACGCTCGGGATCGAGGTACCCGGGCACGGGGGAGCCAATTGCAGGCACGGTCGGCGTCGGCGGCGCCTGCGTCGCCTCGGGGACCTGCGCAAGATCATCTTCCGGCGACCCCGGTGGCGATGCCTCCGGATCGTCCTCCAGCAACGAGCACCCCGTGAGCGCCATCAACACACCGCCGCCGATCGCCGCTCGACGGGTGATCCGGCTCGTGTTCAGTGGCCCAAACGGCATGCGTGTCGTCCTCATGGTGTCGCAGGAAAAAGGCGCGGGATTCGGGCAGGTGGTCCGTGGCGCGCCTGGCGCGACCGGAATGCCTGAACATGATACGCGATCGCGTCCTGGTCTTCCTACCCACGCCCAGCCGCGAACATACGCGCCACTCGTGGCGTTTTCCTGTACACTGGTGCTGCCGACGGCACGAATCGGATGGGTGTCCGTCCCGAGCAGGGGTGGTCGTTGGCATGGCTGCGCACGCAGGGAGGCGACGCGATGGACACGTATAACCTGTACATGGACGAGATTCCGGCGGATGACGGTGACGACGCCGAAACCGTCGACGTAGAGTTTCGTGTCGTCCCTTCCAGCGATGACTCCAGCGACGACAGCAATACGCCGGTCGTTGCCGGGCTCGATCTCGTCGATCTCATCAACCTTCGGGACGCAGTCTCGCAGGAAATCGACAACTATGCGTTGACAGCGCTCGAAGCGGAAGCTACCGCCGCGCTCGGTGGTGCCGAATAGGCGAGCCGTCTGTCCAGGCCCCGGGTGCGAACGGGTGCATCTTCAGGAAGAGGGAACCAGGTCAGCATGACAGATTAGTCCTGCCCCGCGGGTCTTCACACCCTGCGGGGGCGAATCACGAAACGACCTGCCGCCAGACGCCATCTGGTGACGGGTTGATGCGTCGAATCCTGCAGGACACATCATGCTTACCCTCTCTTCGGTTTCCTGTCGCTTCAGCGATCGTCTCCTTTTCGACAATGTGACCCTGTCCATCAATCGTGGCGATCGCCTCGGGTTGATCGGTCCCAATGGGTCCGGCAAGTCCACCCTCCTCGGGATCATCGCCGGCACCCGGCACCCGTCCACCGGTACACGCTCGATAGTCCCCGGGGCCAGTGTCGGCGTGTTGCCGCAGGGCACGCTCGATGTGGCCACCGGGACGCTGCGCGCGGCCCTCGATCCGGCGGCTGGCGGGTACTTCTCCGCGCACGACGAGCTCGATCGCGCCACGCTCGGCCTATCTGGTCCGCACGGCGACGATCCCGAGACTCTGGATCGGTGGGAGGCCGCGCAGGCGCGGTTCGATGCCGCCGGTGGGTACGCTCTCGCCGACCGGCTCGATGCAACACTTGATCGGTTCGGTCTCCCATCCGACGCACTGGAACGACCATTGGCGGCGCTCTCCGGAGGCGAGCGTACCCGCGCTGGGCTGGCGACATTGCTTGCGATGCGTCCGGATATCCTGCTGCTCGATGAACCGACGAATCACCTCGATATTGGTGGCCAGCAATGGCTCATCGATTTCCTGATCGACTATCAGGGTGCCGTGGTCGTGGTCTCGCATGATCGGGCGTTTCTCGAAGAGGCCGTGACTGGTATCGTCGCGTTCGAGCCGGGAACGACCACGGTCGAGGTATTCGCTGGTGGCTATTCCGACTATGTCGAGACTCGGCGCACGCGCCAGGCGACAGAGTTCGAGACCTGGAAGCGCCAGCAGGAGAAAATCGCGGGACTGCAGGCGAGCATCGACCAACATGAGCGCAAAGCCCGGTCCATCGAGAACGAGACGATCGATTTCCACTTCCGCAAGCGCGCGGCAAAGATCGCCAGGGCAGCCACCGTGCGTCGTGCCCGCCTGGAGCGGATGCTGGAGTCTGAGGATCTGGTTGACAAGCCTCGCCAGCAATGGGGTCTGGCGCTGGACTTTCCGGAACCTGTCAATCGGGCGCGGGATGTCGTGAGCCTGGATCGCGTGACGGTGACGCGAGAACATCGGGAGATTCTCAGCGACATATCCCTGCACATCTCATACGGCGAGCGCCTCGCCGTCATTGGCGAGAACGGCGCCGGCAAGACAACATTGCTGCGTGTCGTTTCCGGCGAGATCGAGCCGGACCGGGGCTATCGACGGATCGCTCCGGGCCTGCGTGCCGGACTGCTGTCGCAGGACCAGGACACGCTGGATGCCGATCGGACGGTGCTCGAGTCCGTTCGCGGACATGTCCAGGCATCCGAGTCGGAGCTGCGCACCGAACTCCATCGCTATCTCTTTGGCGGCGATGCCGTTCATCGCCGGGTTGCCGATCTCTCGTGGGGCGAGCGTACACGTTTGATGCTGGCCCAGATCGCGATCCCCGGTGCCGACCTCCTCCTGCTCGACGAGCCGAGCAACCATCTCGACCTCGATGCACGGGAGGAGTTCGAGGAGGCCCTCGCGGCCTTTCCAGGCGCCGTGCTGCTCGTCTCGCATGACCGTTACGCCGTCTGGCGGGTCGCGACGCGGGTCGTTCGGGTGGCCGGTGGCACCGTGCACGAGGTCGACACCGGCGCCGACCCGGAATTCGCGTTTGCCCGGTAGCGATGTTTCCGGAGCTTGTCGCCGGTTGCGTGGGCGACGAGACCGGGATACAAGGACGGCAACAATCGCGAAACCGCTTGTGTCAGGGAGGGTGCATGAAGATTGCGCGAGTGAGCGGCTATCCGGTGATGGCTGGGGTGCGTTGCCAATTTGTGGTCGAGATCGAGACCGACACCGGCATCGTCGGTCTGGGCGAGGGGGGTATTTCCGGTCGTGAGCTCGCCATGCAGGGCATGCTCGACCACTTCGCGACCCAGCTCGTCGGACAGGATCCGCGCCGTATCGAGCACATCTGGCAGCAGCTCTACCGAGGGGCGTACTTCGAGGGCGGAACCGTGCTCGCGGCTGTGGTGTCGGCGGTCGACATCGCGCTGTGGGACCTCCTTGGCAAACATCTGGGCGTCCCGGTCTGGCAGTTGCTGGGCGGGGCAACACGGGATCGCATCCCGTGCTTCATCTCGCCGGGCGTGCTCTCCGGGCCCGATGCAATCGAAGACGCGGTCGACGCGGTCGACGCCGGCTGGCAGGTGCTTCGCTTCGGCCCTGGGATGCTGGATCCCGCCTGGACTGCGTCGGATGGCGCCGTCTTCGATCCGATGGAATCGTTGACGCTGGCCGCGGATCTGCTTCGCGAGATTCGGGACGAAGTCGGGCCAGGCATTGCGCTGGCGATCGATTTTCACCATCGGCTCTCGCCAGCCGAAGCGGCGATGTTCTGCCAGCGAGTCGAGCCAGTCGGGCTCTACTTTGTGGAGGAGCCGATTCGCAGCGAGAACCCGGAAGCCTACGCCCAGCTCCGGGCGATGACGAACGTCCCGTTCGCGATCGGCGAGGAGTTTTCCAGCAAGTGGGCATTCGCGCCGTATATCGAGCGCGGATTGACCAACTTCGCGCGGATCGACGTGTGTAATGTCGGCGGGCTGACCGAATCGAAGAAGATCGCCGGTTGGGCGGAGACGCACTACATCGATGTCATGCCGCACAATCCACTCGGGCCAATCAGCACGGCGGCGTGTATCCACCTCGCCGCTTCGATCAACAACTTCGCTTCACTCGAGTACTCGCCTCGTCACGATCAGGAGCGGTTCCGGGACTTGTTCCCGATAGCACATGAGATCGATGGCACCAGCTTCCCGTTGCCGACCGAGCCCGGTCTGGGGGTCACGTTCGACGCGGCGGCAGCGCAGAACCATCCATTCGAATTCTGGTCCCCTCCCCGCCTGTTCCGCGACGATGGCAGCTACACCAACTGGTGATCGGGAAGGTGGGATTCCGTACAGGCGCCGCGCAGCCTAGGTCCGCCCGGCAAACGCGCAGTCACCTGACAACCGCTGTTCGGCCTTCGCCAGTTTCCTGGAACATGAATGCTGCCAGATAGTCGACTACCAACCGGCGGTTCTGGCTCGACTTGTGATTGTGCTCAATGGGATATGTCGTGTGTGATCACGGCTTCTGAACCCCGCCGTCCACTCGCCGCACCTCCGGCCACGCACCATTCACCGGGTGTTCCGGATACGGATATCTCGCCGCGAGTGCTTCGTCCAGATCGATCCCGAGGCCGGATTGCTCGTTGCTCCACATCGCGCCATCCCGCACCTCCGGAGTGCCTGGAAACACCTCACGCGAGCGCTCACCGATAAATGAGTACTCCTGAATCCCGAAGTTCGAGCTGCTCAGGTCGAGTGCCAGGTTCGCCGCGTGTCCAACCGGAGAGACATCGCCGGGTCCATGCCAGGCCGTGCGCACCCCAAACCATTCGCACAACGCTGCCAGTTTGCGCGCTGGCGTGATACCGCCGATATCCGAGATGTGCACCCGGATGAAATCGATGAGCCGCTGCTGGATCAGCGGCACGTATTCCGCCTGGTTCACGTACAACTCGCCCATCGCGATCGGCGTGACACTGTGCTGGCGGAGCTGCCGGAAGTATCCGTTGTCCTCCGGCGCGAACGGATCTTCCAGGAAGAAGAGCCGATATGGATCCAGCTCGCTGGCAAGCCGGATAGCATGGATCGGTGGCACCCGCTCGTGAATGTCGTGGAGCAGCTCTACCTCCGGCCCGAGGGCCGAACGGAGATGCTCGAACAGCTCCGGTACGCGCCGGACGTAGGCCTCCGGTGACCAGCGTTCCTGCCGGGTGTCGATGGACACCCGATAGTGCCGATCCTTTGTCCGCCCCGAAACCCCGTAGGTCGAATAGCCAGCGACCGCAACCTGGCAGCGGAGGTATCGGAACCCTTCGACCATGAGCTCCCGGCAATGCTCTTCGACGGCCGCCGGCTCGGGACCAGATGCGTGGACATAGACTTCGGCGGCCTCACGCGTCTTCCCGCCGAGGAGCTGATAGACCGGCAGGTTCGCGATCTTCCCCTTGATATCCCACAGCGCCATGTCGACGCCAGACATCGCATTGTTCAGGACGGGCCCGCTGCGCCAATAGGAGCTCACGAACGAGGCCTGCCAGATGTCCTCGATATCGTGTACATCGCGCCCGATCAGGAACGGCCGCAGATACTCCTCGATCGCGGTCTTCACCGCCAGCGGGCGCTGTGTGAAGGTGGCGCAGCCGAGCCCGTACAGGCCCGGCTCCGTCGTCTCGACCTTGACCACGACAAGCCGGATGCCCTCCGGCGCGGTCAGGATGACGCGCACATCGCGAATCGCCACGCCGCTGATGGAGTCGCCCTGGCGATATGGCTCCCATGCGGGCGGAATCGCCGGCTCCGGCCCTCCCTCGATCATGCGGTTGCCTCCGCTTTCACCCATTCCTGGTAGTCCGCCTCGATGTGGTCCGCCCAGTCGGAGACATCGATCTCGCCCGATGTGTACGTACCTTCGGCGAGTCGCATCTTGCCGAACACGTCCCGCTGGCGCGTCTCCTCCGATACCTCGACGACTTCCTGCAGGAATTGTGGTGGGATGAACGTCACGCCTGCGCGAGTCCCCAACACGGCATCGCCGGGCATGACCGTGGCATTGCCAATCCGAATCGGTCCGTTCACTTCGGCCAGCGTTACCTGGTAGATCGCGCTCGGATGGACGCCGCGGCAATACACCGGAAAGTCCTCCAACTGGTCCACGCGCAGCGAATCCCGAATGCCGCCGTTGATGATCATGCCGGTGCCCGTTCGTGCCCGGGCCGCTGTGGCGAGGTTGTCACCGATGAAGGTGCCGTCCTCAACCTTGCCGAACAAATCCACAACAAGCACGTCGCCCGGCTGGAGCTGGTCGATGATCCACGTGTTCTGTCCGCCAGACCGGCCCTCCGACGCGCCGATCTCCTGCACGACGTCGTTGAGATCCGGACGCACCGGCACGTATCGCGCCGTGACGACCCTGCCCGTCAGCGGCACATCCGGCTGAAGGTGCACGTCCCAGCCACCCTCGAACTGAAAATGGAAGTCGTGCCGCTTTTCGAGCACGCCCCAGGCCTCATCGTTGGTCACCAGCTTCAGGCGTTCCAGCAGGTCATCCGAGGTATCGGGGCGCCCATCTGCGCGTCGACCAAATGGCGAATTCGGCGTCAACGCAGAGATACGATCGGGGCTGTTGAAGATCATGGTCAATTACTCCGGCTGCGAACGCGGATACACCCGCTGGACGATTTCGCACAGTTGCCCCACTCTATTCGCAGTTGTCGGATATGGGAAGGGGCTGCATGTACCAGGCCGTTGATCTCACATGCGAGCTGCACGGGGCATGAACGAAACCGCCGTGCTGCTCATCCTGCTGGCGGCAGGGGTCCATGCAACCTGGAATCTGCTGGCGAAAACGCTACCGGGCGGGGCGGAAACGGTGTGGCTGTTCACCATGGTGGCCACCATCGTCTACGCGCCGATCGCCGGAGTCACCGTCGCCGTGACCGGCTATCGGCCGGCGGGATCAGACTGGTTGTTCCTCGTCGGTACCGGCATCCTCCAGGCCGTCTATTTTGTGGTGCTTCGTCGCGGATACGCGGTCGGCGACCTCTCCGTCGTCTATCCACTCGCACGAGGCACCGGTCCGCTCATGGCGGTCGCGCTTGCCGTGGTGCTCGTCGGCGAGCGGCCATCCCTGACCACTGTTTTCGGAGCTATCGCCATCTCCGCCGGAACGCTGCTGCTGGCCTTGCCCGCACGTGGCGCGGGCGATCATCGCGTCGCTGTTGGATTCGGACTGGCAACCGGTGCCGTCATCGGCTGCTACTCGGTTTGGGACGGCTACGCGGTCGGGGAGCTCGGCATTCCTGCCCTGGTGCTTGCCTGGGCAGCCGATGCCGGACGCGCGTTCTGGTTGACCCCTGTTGCAACCAAACGCTGGACGCACCTCGCCACCGTCTGGCGAGACCATCGCCTCGCAACGGTCGGCGTCGGCATCCTCAGCACCGGGTCGTACGCACTGGTGCTGGTCGCGATGTCGATCGCGCCGATCAGCTCGATCGCCCCGGCCCGGGAGATCAGCATCGTGGTTGGGACACTACTCGGCATAACGCTCCTCGGGGAGCCAGGCGGGCCAAAGCGCCTGGGTTCCGCGGCGATCATCACGGCCGGCGTCGGCTTGATCGCGTTCGGCTAGACGCTCACGGGTGCGTCGACGGCGTTCTGGCGCGGACCAACGACGTGTCGATCGCGGTACCACCGCATGAGCCAGGCCTGCGCGTCGAACGCCGCTTCGTCCCCGACGGCCTCGACTGGCACCCAGCGGTCATCCGCCCGCAACTCCCGTGCATTGACCGAATCCCGAAGATACGCATCCAGCACCACGTTCCTGATGTGGTGCTGGAGCTCGGGTGACTCGACGGGGAACAGGACCTCGACCCGACGATCGAGATTGCGTTCCATGGCGTCGGCACTGCCGAGATACAGTCGCGGTTGACCCCCATTGCTGAAAAAATAGATGCGACTGTGCTCGAGGAATCGACCAACGATGCTGCGCACCCTAATCGTCTCACTGATCCCCTCGATCCCCGGCCGAAGGCAGCAGATACCCCGGATGATCAAGTCAATCCGCACGCCCTCCCGAGAGGCGGCGTACAGGGATCGGATCACCTCGCGATCAACCAGCGAGTTCATCTTGAATATCAGGTGCCCATCGCCGTGATGCCGATGCCTCTCGGTTTCCTGGTGAATCGCCTCGATTAGGCGGTTCCGCATGTCGCGCGGTGCGACCCACATCGACTCATAGGACTCCAGTGACGCGAATCCCGTCAGATAGTTGAAGAGTTCGGTGGCGTCGCGTGCGACATCGTCTCGGGATGTCAGCATCCCGATATCCTCGTAGATTCTTGCGGTGTTGGCGTTGTAATTGCCTGTCGAGACATGCACGTATCGCCGCAGACCGTCCGGCTCCCGGCGCACGACGAGTGTCACCTTGCAATGCGTCTTGAGACCGCTGAGGCCATAGGCAACGTGAACCCCGGCATCCTCCAGGGTCTGCGCCCAGGAGATGTTGTTCTCCTCATCGAACCTGGCCTTCAGCTCCACCAGGACCGCAACCTGCGTATCCTCGTCCCTGGCGGTGATCAGCGCCGGGATCAGCGGCGAGTCCTTGCCCAGCCGGTACAGCGTCTGCTTGATCGCGACCACATGCGGGTCGAGCGAGGCGGCCCGTACGAAATCCACTACCCCGCTGAATGACTGGTACGGATGATGCAGCAGCACGTCATTCTCGCGCAGGAGGGAGAAGATGTCGTCGCCGCCGGTGTGGCCGTCGATCGCGGCGGGGCGTGCGCTTGTCACCGCCGGCGCCGGGGTAAACGGCGCTTCGTCCAAATCGGCCCGGCCGACCTTCTGCAATTCGAAGAGGTCTTCCATCTGCAGGATGCCGTCGATGATATAGAGATCCTCAGGCGCGGCGTGCACCTGGTCCATCAGCCAATCGCGCACCTCCTGCGGCATGGTGCGATCGATATCCATGCGAACCGTGTTGCCGAAGGGGCGCTGCAACAGCGTTTCCCGCATAATCTCCATCAAGTCGCTGTGGTCATCATCGTCTTCGTCGGGCTCGACATCGGAATCCCGCAACAGATGAAACGGGTACGACGCGACGATGTCGCTGCCCGGGAACAGGCGCTGGAGATTCGCGGAGATGATGTCCTCGATCCAGGTGAAGCGGGTGGCAACCTCGGCATCGTCGGCAAGGACGTTCCCAGACTCGCCCTCGGGCCGGGAAGCCGGGACAGGTACGAGACGCGGCAGCAGCGCCGGTACCTTCACGCGCGCGAATCGCGAGCCATCCTCGCCGCGCAGCACCACGATCAGGTTCAGGCTGTCATTTGAGACATGCGGGAATCGCCGACCGCGATCCACCGCCTGCGGTGTCAGCACCGGGTAGATCTCGCGCTCGAACACGCGCTCCAGGGCCAGTTGCGCATCCCGATCGAGATCGTCGTACCGTTCGATTCGCACACCCGCGGTGGCAAGCTGCGGCAGCAGCTCTTCTCGCACCAGCTCGGCCTGCGCGGCGAGTAGCTCCTGCGTCACCCGGTGGATCAGGTCGAGCTGCTGGACCGGCGTACGCCCGTCCGGACCGGCATCGCCGATTCCGGCCAGCACCTTTCGCCTCACCCCGGCAACGCGAATCATGAAGAACTCGTCCAGGTTGGACGCGAAGATCGCGGCAAACCGAGCCCGGACCAGCAGCGGTGCATCGCGCTCCTGCGCCTCTTCCAACACCCGACGGTTGAACTCCAGCCAACTCAGCTCCCGGTTGATGTACCGGTCCGGAGTCAGCTCTGGTCGCGAACGCAGGAATGCATCGAGGCTGCTGTCGCGAGTAGCTGCCCATGGGTTGTCCGCTGACGTCGACACTCGATCCGTGTTGACTGGCACGCTCGACATGGTCGTCCTCCGAGTGAACAAATTTGCACTGCTAGCGTACGTCATCCTGCCGCCGACGGCATTATCCTGCTGTGTTTTCGGGCTGGCTGACGATTCAGTACCATGAGCACGACCGATCGTCGATTGCGCAACCTGTCGCAACCTTTCCGTCTACGGAGATTGGAGCACCGCATGGAGAACCGCGCACGGACAAAGATCGTCGCGACGGCGGGACCAGCCACGCAAACTCCGGAGCGAATCCGACACCTGATCGAGGCGGGGGTGTCGGTGTTTCGGCTGAACTTCTCACACGGCGCGCATGCGGACCACCGGCAAATTCTGACCGACATCCGGTCGATTGCGAAGGAGGTCGGCGTCGAGATCGGCATTATGCAGGATCTTCAGGGGCCAAAGCTGCGAATCGGGAACCTGGACAGTCGTGGTCCTGCCCGCCTGAACGCCGGAGACAGGTTTCGCATCTGCACGCGGGAGATTTTGGGAACCACGGAGATGGTCTCAACCTCCTACGAACGTCTCGCGCAAGACCTTTCGCCCGGCGACCCCGTGTTGATCGATGATGGCAGGATTCGCCTCACGGTGGCCGGCATCGAGACCGGCACTGAATTCGGCGATATCGTCACGCTCGACGTGATCCACGGTGGTGAGCTGGCGGCACACAAAGGTATCAACCTGCCGGAGTCGACGGTCACCGCACCCGCGCTGACGGCCAAGGATCGCAACGATCTGGCGTTTGGCATCCAGATCGGCGTCGACATGATCGCCCTCAGCTTCGTCCGCCGCGCCGCCGATCTGGACACCGCGCGGGAGATGATTCGCGCCGCCAGTGGCAGCCAGCCTCTGATCGCCAAGATCGAGAAACCTCAGGCCGTCGCCAACCTGCAGGAGATCGTCGATGCCGCGGATGGACTTATGGTGGCACGCGGTGACCTCGGCGTTGAACTGAGTCCCGAAGCAGTCCCGTTGATCCAGAAGCGACTCATTCGCCTCGCCAACATCGCCGGGAAACCAGTCATCACCGCGACCCAAATGCTCGAATCGATGATCCGGGCGCCCCACCCGACCCGCGCCGAGGCGAGCGACGTGGCCAACGCCATTCTGGACGGCACCGACGCCGTCATGCTCTCCGGCGAGACTGCGGTGGGAGACAATCCCGTGGATGCCGTGCGCACCATGGCCAGCATCGCCAGGACCGTTGAACGCGAGCGCGCGGGCACCCCCTGGCAACTGTCGCGGCAGGGCATACGCGAGTACGACGACCAGACCGAGTCCGAGGCAGTCGGGCACGCGGCCCGCGCGCTGGCCGACGACCTCAGGGCGCGAGCGATCGTCGTGTTGACACGGACAGGCGCGACCGCAATGAATGTATCCATGGAGCGACCGATCGCGCCAATCATCGCGCTCACCAACGACGTGTCGGTCGGGAGGCGTCTCGCGTTGTGGCACGGTGTAGTTCCGGTTGTCACCACCCTTGATGCGACCATTGACGCGCTGCTCACCCATGTCGATCGAGAGATTGCGTCGAGAGGATTCGCCACGCCGGGGGACCGAGTAGTGGTGGTTGGCGCGAATCGCCATCGAGCCGACGTGCGTTCGATCTTCGTTGAGGTTCACACCGTTGCCGAAGGGTGACACAGAACCACAATGCTGCCATCCAACACTCGCGTTCACACGAAACACCCCGGCCATCCACGTGGCCGGGGTGTTTCAACCAAGTTGCGTATCTGACCTGACTCAGGCTTCGCCGTTTCCGACCTGGCCCCGAGTCAGCGATTCTCCAGGTGATCCCACCTCGGGACGCGACTCAACCGGCCGCTGACCATCCTGGGCAGCCAGGCCTTCGTCTTCATCGATGCCGGCGTTCGTGTTCTCCGGGATCGCCGGTCCGAAGATCTCGATTACCTCCGGGGCGTCCAGGGTTTCCTTTTCGAGCAGGGCACGGACCATCGCATCGAGCAGCTCGCGGTGCATCGAATTGAGCTCGACCGCCTCCCGCAATGCGTTCTCGACGATGTGCCGCACTGCCGCATCAACTCGTTCAGCTGTGGAGTCAGAATAGGACTTGTCCTGCGTGATCTCGCGTCCGAGGAACACGTGCTCC
>JAUIGA010000291.1 GCA_030430125.1 Chloroflexia bacterium
ACCACCTGGCAGGAGGTACGTGCATGACACCTCGGTCTTCGTATTCCGCAAACGCGGCGCCGAATGCGCCGATCGACGACCTTGTCACGGTTCTGGAACTGGTATTCGAGGAGCCTCGATCTGGTGCGGGTTGGCGCTATCTGCCCGATGAACCCCAGCTCACCGCTGCCGTCGTGGAGATCGCCGAAGTCCTGCAAATCCCGCCAACGGACAGCACGCCGCGGGTCCAGTCAACGATCGAGCCGACAGGGGGCTTCACGGACAGGCGTTGACGGTCTCTTGATGCTGGGTCGGTACCGTCGTTCCCGGGTTGGGCAAAGCCACGACCAGACGGCGGGCGAAGCCTGGCGATCATTATTCGCGATATCTCACCGGGAGATGCATATGAACACGACATACACTACCGAGGACACGGCCAACAGCGATGCCCTGGTTGAACGGTTGTTCCAGTCGACGATTGGCGCGATGGATCTCTTCTCCGTGTATCTCGGCGACCGCCTCGGTTACTATCGCGCGCTCGCGCAAACGGGGCCGGCGACCAGCGGCGAGCTTGCCGACCGATCGGGAACGCACGAACGGTATGCCCGAGAATGGCTGGAACAGCAGGCGGTGACTGGTTTCCTGGATGTGGATGACTCCGCCGGAGAGCCACATGCTCGCCGGTATCGTCTGCCCGATGCCTACCGCGACGTGTTTTCCGATCCGGACAGCCTGTCAACGATGGTGCCACTGGCGCAGATATTCGCGGGTTGCGTCGCTCCGCTTCCTGCGATCGTCGCCGCGTTCCAAACCGGCGGTGGCGTGCCGTACGAGGACTATGGCGCCGATCTCGTCGACGGGCAGGCGGGAACCACCCGACCGCAATTCAAGCATCTCCTGGTGCAGGAGTGGATCGCGGCCATGCCGGATATCGATGCCCGCCTCCGTAGCGAGCCTGGTGCTCGCATTGCCGACATCGGCATGGGGTTGGGATGGTCGAGCATCGCGCTGGCCGAGGGGTTCACGCATGCGACGGTCGACGGGTTCGACACCGACGAGGCGTCGGTTGTGAAGGCCCGGAAGAACGCTTCGGAATCCGGAGTTGCGGATCGCGTGACCTTCCATGCCCGGGCTGCCGGCGCAATGGAAGAGGCAGGTAGCTACGATTTCGCCATCGCCGTTGAGTGCGTGCACGACATGTCGGATCCGGTTGGGGCTCTGCAGTCGATGCGGCGTCTCGTCGGCGACGGAGGTACCGTCCTTGTTGTCGACGAAAAGGTGCAGGATCGATTCGTGGCGCCGGGAGACGACGTTGAGCGCTACATGTACGGCTTCAGCATTCTGCATTGTCTCCCTGCGGGTATGGCCGAAGCGCCGTCCGAGGCGACCGGGACCGTGATGCGGTCCGACACCCTCCGGGACTACGCCCAACGGGCCGGGTTCACATCTGTCGAGATCCTGCCGGTCGAGAACGATTTCTTCCGGTTCTACCGGCTTACTGCCTGAAACAGACGGGGTCCTGGGCGAGTGACCATTCAGGCCGCGAGAGCCTTCGCCAGGTACCCGAACCTGTGGAGCGCGGTCCGCCGTCGTCACAACAGGGCGAATCCTGCAGTGGGGCTTCCGCGCCGGACACTCGCCCAAGCGGGTGCACCGCAGCTATCAGGTCGATCGATTGGGTCAGTTGACGCCTGGTTGATGGTCGGTGCGTATCGTGGTCGGTGGGAATGCCGAACCGGGAGGTGGCCGGATGGAGGCGGCGGCACCACGCCGCCTGTCGAAATCAGTTCTGTGATCCGAGAGCCCCTCGCTCTTCGTACCGACGTTGCGCCTGCATTCCCGCTCTCGGTCAATTTGTACGAGCGTCCGGATGTCGGACGCTCAGGAGAAATGCTTGCAATGGAGAACTTCAACCTATCGATCGAGCTTGCCAGGCAGCGTCAGGATGAGCTCCGGACCTTCGCTCGTCCGACCGGTGCCGCGCGTACAGGTGGCAAGTCCAACCGCGCTGGACCACGTCAGATGTCCTGGCTTCGCAACCTGACTGGGCTCACGATTCCCCTGGAGCCACCTGCACACCTGCTTCACCAGAGCGGCAGCGCGATCTGATGTACCACGATCAACTCACACACTACCTGCTCTTCGAACTGCGTCGGTCGCAGCTCGCAATTGCTCTACCACGTCGAGACGAAGGACCGGGCCAGGCGATGACTGGAAAGATCGAAGGGGGGCGCATTCGCTTCAAGCACTGGATCGGGGCATTGATGGTGTGCCTCGGAACCCGAGCGCTACGACAACCGGCCGACCCTGCCGCATTGGCGGGAGCGCGCCCGTGATCCATCAGCCGCCACATCGAGGAGTACAGAAGGTGACGATCACATGAACCTGCCATACACGCCGTTGCAGGCAACGTTGGATCTGGACAGGGAGCGCAGACCAGACCCGCGCGTGCTTGCCGTGAGTCAGGGGGCTACGCTTGATCGGCAGCGTTTCCGCCAGCGAATTGGCGCGGCATGCATCAGGCTGGGTCGGTGGATCCAGGGGGATCCCCGAGACCTGGCCAACCTGGCCGCGTGATTTGCCGGTCTCTCAGGCTGTCAATGCCGACAGCAGTGACAACGACGCACACCCGGACGGACGCAACGTCCGAACCAGATCAGGAGACGAACGACCGATGTTGTACTTCGATTACGAACCGAGTGTCATCGAAGCCCAGCGCAAGGACCTCCGACGAGCGTTCAATCCGCTTCCGCAAGGGGTCGAGCGCCCAGCATCGTGGCGCCAGGCGATGGGGCGACATCTCGTCCGTGCTGGCCACTGGCTTGAAGGGCGCCGACCGGAACTCATCGGAGAGCACCCGGCGAGACTGGCTGGCTCCGCCGATCGGATATAGCGATCGGCCGCCAAATCGCGAGACACGATCGGAACATCGATTGTGTC
>JAUIGA010000030.1 GCA_030430125.1 Chloroflexia bacterium
GGACGGCCCGGAGAGCGGCTTCTTTCTGGTGGGGATGTGGGACGCCGGCGGCGACGTGTTGTCGGCGATCCGCTCGACCTGGAGTGGCTGGGAGAACTTCCGCGACATGGCGCGAGACAGCGCCTTTCGGACCTCCCTGAAAAACAACCTCATCTTCGCCTTCATCGGTGTGCCGCTGCAGTACCTCGTGGCCCTGGGGTTGGCGGTGCTCCTGCACCAGGAGATTCGGGCACGCAAGTTCTTCCGCGTGGCCTTCCTGCTGCCGTTCATGATCAGCCCGATCGCGATCGGCTGGATGATTGGAAAGGCCATGTTCGATGCGCGATTCGGTCCGTTCGCACGGGTCGCGCGCGAGCTCGACATCACGTTGAGCTTTTACGACACCGGCTTCAAGGCGATGTTCTGGCTGATCGTAATCAGCGCATGGTACGCGGTCCCCTTCATCATGGTCATGCTGCTGGCTGGCCTGCAGGCGATGCCGGAGGAGATCTTCGAGGCGGCGAGGATCGACGGTGCCGGCCGGTGGCGGATCTTCCGGGACATCACGTTTCCGCTGCTGCTGCCGGTCAGTCTCACGGCGATCGTTCTGCGCATGATCTTCGAGTTCAAGTTGATCGACATCATCTATGTGGTCACCGGCGGTGGGCCGGGCGACGCCTCGCAGACGTTGTCCCTGTATGTGTTCAAAGCCGGGTATCTCTCCGGCGACATTGGCTACGCCACCGCGATGGCCGAGGTGTTCCTGCTGATCGTGATCGCGATCATTGTCGCGCTGCTGGCATCAGTGGGGCGATTGGTGCGGCGGATGTCCTGACCTCGGCAATGGAGTTGCGATTCTCATGCGACCTTCGAGCCGGATCCTGATCGTCACCTACATCCTCCTTGCGGTCTGGGTGGTCGTCGCGCTGTTTCCGTTGTATTGGATGGTTACCCTGTCATTCAAGAATCTGCGCCTGATCACCACCGGACCCTACTTCATCCCCTGGGTGGACTTCGATCCAACAACCCTGGGCTGGTCCGACCTGTTTCAGAGCGGGCAGCGCGCGCGGTTCCTTACCGCGATGCGCAACAGCCTGATCTGCGCGGTCGGTTCCGGGCTGCTGGCGTTGCTGCTGGGAACGATGGCCGGCTATGGCATCTCTCGGTATTCGTATCGGTTCTTCATCTGGCGCAACCGCGACATCTCCTTCTTCTTCCTGTCGCAGCTGATCCTGCCGCCGGCAGCGGTAATCCTGCCGATCTACATCCTCTATGTGGAGACCGGGCTGTATGACACGACCCTCGGCCTGACGCTCCTCTACACCGTGGTCGGGCTGCCGATCGTGATCTGGATCATGCGCGATCAGTTCAACAGCCTTCCGGTCGAGCTGGAGCAGGCAGCCCTGGTGGATGGTCACAGTGCGCTGGGCGCGTTCTGGAAGATCGCCGTGCCGATCGCAGCGCCAGGGATGGTCGCGGCGTTCATCCTGGTGGTGATTCTCAGCTGGAACGAGTACATGTTCGCGGCAGTGCTCACGTCAAAGAGCGCGTTCACGCTGCCGCAACTGGTCCAGACACAGGTGAGCAGCCAGGGGGTGAAGTTCTGGTCCATGGCGGCTGTGGGGACGGCGACGGTCGCCCCGTTGATCGTCATCGCGATCCTGCTGGAGCGCCACATCGTGCGCGGGCTGACGGCCGGCGCGGTGAAGTAGTCACGCGGCCATCTGGCGACCCGCCGCAGTACACGCTGCACAGGTGAGGACGCACGTCGCGGGAACTCGCCCCCAGGTCGTTGTGCCGACCTCATTCACCCGAAGTGTCGCCGTGTGAGGCGTGGCCGCGCCTGCCCGGTGCGCGGTAGCCGGCCGCGATCGCATCGTCCTCTGTGGCGAAGCAGATATCCGCCGTGGCGGAGGCCCAGGCGGGGTAGCGCGGCAGGAGATAGATCATCGAGGCAGCGATGGCCTTCACCGGATACCCCTCCGGAGCGTGGGTGGTGCCGTCGCCGCGGACCGCTCCGGCGGGAATGGCGCCTCCGTCGTCGTGAGGCGTATCCGGTGTGCCGATGGGCATTTGACCGGCTGATTCAGGGAAGTGGGCGGCCTCCGTTGGGCTGTCGTCGACCGCCGGCGAGGCCTGAGGGCCACTGTCGGCCGTCTCGACATCGGCCTGGTCGAGGCTTGCGGCGGGAATTCCGTGGTCGGCGGAGGTGTCACCGGTGGCGTCGTCCCGCTCGGTCGGTTCCCCGGATTCGTATGCGTCGGGGACACCGGTGACCTGCTGGCTGGCAGCTTCCCCGCCAGGCGCGCGGTCAACCGGCCGATCCTCGCGTGAGGTGTCGATTGCCTGGTCGGCGGCATCGTCGTCATCGTCGTCGACGCCGTGGACCGCGTGATGCACGTGCTCGACTTCATCGGGATCGGACGAAATCGTGTCGTAGTCCTCGCCGCCGACGTAGGCGCCGGCGGCATCGTCGAAGTCGGAATGATCGATTGGTTCGGCGAGATTCGGTTTGTCGTGGTCGGTAGGAGGCGGCATCGCCTGACTTGGAGCGCCACCGACATCCTGCGTGTCGATGGTGTCCAGGTCGGGCAGCGTGCGACTGGCCTGTTCTTCCTGGGGTGCCGATGATCCGGGACGACCGCCGCCGGGAGCCAGGTTGCGGATCCAGGCCATGATGCGATCGAACAGGCTGGCGGATGCGGAGTCCTGAGGCATGGTATCCCTCCCGAAACGAAGACTCGTCTCCGAGACCATGGATCCATCGCGGACCTGGCAATCCCAGGACGACGATGGTCGTCCTCGGGAGACTGAGCCGTCGCACCAGTCGCCCGGTCGGATCGCTGGCGCTCGGCATGCCGGAAACCGTGGCGCACGAGCCGTGCCACGGTTTCCGGCAGTTGTTGCCTACCCTTCATCCTCCGGCGTGGGCTCCGGAGTTGGCTCCGGGGTCGGGGTCGGGGTTGGGACTATCGCCCCACTGGCGTCCTGCTCCAGCGGCGGGATGGGGATGATCGGGTTGGCCCCGCCATCCGCGCCGAAGATTGCCCAGTTGACGTTTTGCAGCGCCTCATAGTATTCGATGGTGACCAGCACCGGATTCTCGTTGTACGCCTCGGCGCGAATCTTGAGCGAGTTGGCGTCGCCCTCTGCCCGGATCACCTGAGCGTCGGCCTGCCCTTGCGCCTCGGTCTTGAGCCGCTCGGCCTCCTGGACAGCGACCTGGATCTCGTTTTCCCGGCGATCCGCCTGCTCGATCGCGATCTGCTTGTCCTCGATCGCCTGCTCGTACTCGTCGGAGAAGTTGGGCCGCTTGATCTCGAAGAAATCGAGCGTGACGCCGCTCTCCGCGAAGAGCGGGCGCAGGATCTCCTCGATCTCGACACTGATGCTGTCGAGCCCGCCGAGGTAGAGCTGTTCGGCGGTCTTGGTATTGACCACCTGCCGTACCTCCGCCCGGCTGTGGAACTTGACCACGCGCTCGGTCACCTGGTCCATGCTGCGGGCAATGTTTGAGTAGACGAAACCGATGTCGCCAGAGTCGACGTGGAATCGCACGGTGTAGGTCACGGAGAGAGGCTGCCCGTCGACAGTCACACCGTCAACCAGGAAGTCGACATAGTCGGCGTTCGAGGTTCCGGATTCGTCGACCACCTCGTACACCAGCGAGCGAGTGCTGAAGCAGGCCGTGTCCTCGGCCAGCGGAATCTTCATGTGCAGGCCGGGCGCCAAGGTGCGTTTCACTTCGCCGAATCGTCGAACGACACAGGCCTCGCCGGCTTCCACCCGCGTGAACGCACCGAGTGCGATCAGGATTGCGGCGATCGCCACCACGACAATCAAGACAATGCGGATGGTGCTGCCTTGCGGCATCTCTGGTCGGGAAACGTTCCCGAAATCTCGTCCCTGGAAATCCATCTGCGCTCCAATGCCCGTTCACTCGACGCGCCGGATGCGCGTGGTGTCGCCGCTGGCGGATGCCACAAGTGTGACATCCCGGGCGTATGCAGGCCACGTGACAGCGGTCGATGCCGCCGTAATCGCAGGCGCCGAGCTGGCCGCTGCCATCGGGGAGCGCGGCCTTCCACGCGCTTGCCGGTGTGTCGGTCCACAGCAATGTTCCGGAGGTGTTGTCGGCGGCTCATGCTGTCACGCCTGCATTCCCTGATTCGTCCCCAGTGTGGCGGGCCGCATATCCGTGCCTGTTGGAGGCGGTTGCACTCCGGAGGTCTGGACCAGGCACAACTCGCGACGACGGAACGACACCGGCGTGTGACAAAGTCTTGACATTCTCTTGATGCCGCCTCCGTATCGTGAGAAATGGCACGATCCGAATCGGTCGTGTACCATTCCCGCCCGCGCGTTCCCTGCCGGTTCTCCCGCGACCGGCGACCGTCCACCGGGAAGCGCGAGGGTCCCATGTAGCTCAACGTCGTGCCAGTCCGGCTCGCGTGTGCCGGAGGTCGGATTCTCGACGCCGCAGGACCAAGTTCGATTCCGAACATCCGTTCGATATGCGGACGGTAAATGACCTGGTATGGCGGTACGATGACGGTCGAGTCCTGGCCGGTGAGACGGCTGTGAAACGTGAACTGGTAGAGGAGAAGACTCGTATGGAAATGCACCTGAACACTCAGGTGGACGACTCGCGTGGCCCGGCGCCGCACAAGTGGTTGACCCTGTTGGCGGCGTGTGTCGCGCTGTTCATGGCCATTCTTGACAATCTTGTGCTCAATGTCGCCATCCCGACGATCAACGAGGATCTGGCGCCGAGCACATCCCAGCTGCAGTGGATCATCTCGGCCTACACCCTCGTGTTCGCCTCGCTGCAGATCACGGCCGGCGGGCTCGGCGACCGTTATGGTCGCAAGAAGTTCTTCCTGCTCGGCGTCGCGTCTTTCTCGCTGACTTCGGGCCTGGCCGTCTTCGTTGACAGTACCGAGTCGTTGATCGCGATCCGGGCGTTGATGGGACTCGGCGGCGCGCTGATCATGCCGCTGTCGCTGTCGCTGATCGCCGATGCCTTCCCGCCGGAAGAGCGGGGCAAGGCGCTTGGCATCTGGTCGGCAATCTCGATGTCCGGACTCGCGCTGGGGCCGATCGTTGGCGGCTTTATCGTCGAGCACTGGTCCTGGCAGTGGATCTTCCTGATCAACGTGCCGATCGGCCTGGCGGCGTTCATCTTCACCGTGGCGGTTGTGCGCGAATCGCGGGACACGAGTGGCGATGTCACGATCGACGTGCCCGGTACGGTGACCGTGAGCCTGGCGGTGGGCCTGCTGACCTGGGGGCTGATCAAGGCCGGCGAAGAGGGCTGGGGCTCGACCGAGGTTGCTCTGAGCCTGCTGGCGTCGCTGGTGGCGTTCGCGGCCTTCGTGGCGATCGAGCAGCGCGTACGCAAGCCGATGGTGCCGCTTGGGCTGTTCAAATCCCGCATGTTCACGGGCGCGAACATCACGGCGTTGGTGACCGCCTTCCTGATCTCCGGTCTGGCATTCACCGGGACGATGTACTTCCAGAACATCCACGACTACTCGCCGATCAAGGCGGGGGTGACGATGCTGCCGATGGTGGCGGTGATGATGGGGCTGGCGCCGATTGCCGGCAGCCTGGTTGGCCGGGTGCAAATCCGCAACCTGATCCTGTTCGGCCTGCTGCTCGCATCGATTGGCGCGTTCATGTACCGGCGCGCAGATGTGGACGCGACATTCCTCGATATCCTGCCGGGCATGTTGCTGGTCGGCGCGGGCATGTCGTTCCTGTTCGGCCCGATGACGACCGGTGTCATCAACAGCGTGCCGGCGACACAGGTTGGTGTCGGCTCGGCGGTCAACGGCGCGATCCGGGAAACCGGGTTTGCATTCGGTGTGGCGGTGCTCGGCGCGCTGGCCAACCAGAAGTACCACGACTACTTCGAGCATGACCCGCAGGTCGAGTCGCTGGCTCAGCAGAACGACGGTGCGCTGGCGCCGGTGCTGGAGGTGGTCGGCGACGGTATCAACTTCGCTGGCAACTGGGTGAAGTCGGTCGACGCCTTCGCCTCGCTGCCGCCGGCGGTGCTGGACACGATCGACGAGGTGTCCAGCCGTGGCTACATTGAGGGTATGGATTACGCCTTCCTGATCACGGGAACGATCGGGGTGTTCGCGGCGATCGGAACCTGGTTCCTGATTGGTCCGGATCAGCCGGCGGAGGCGGCCGCCACGTCCGAGCAGACACAGCCGGACCTGGCGCCGGACGCGGGGCTGGCAGTTGGCCCGGTCGGCGAATAGCTCGCCCGCACTGCGGTGACAGGCGACAACCAGGAGCGCGGAATACTCGGGATCCCGTGTACTCCGCGCTCCTGTCGTTTCGTACGGCTGAAACGGAGTTCGGTTGGTTCCTGGCTGAAACCAGTCTGTAGTGCCGCCCCTGTGGCGGCCGGTCGCCGCAGGCCGCCACAGGGGCGGCACTACCGGGATCCCATCGCCCGGTTCTCCCAGCAATCAGGCGAAGTTCGTATGAGCCTGTGGGGTGTCACATGGCGTGGCGGTGGATCGTCCCATGATCGGACCGGGGCACGGGCGATGACTCGTGCGGGGCAGACACCAGCTACCGCGACATGAAAGCTTGTGAAGTCCGTAACACTTCCGACACAGACCCGACCTACCGTGCAGAAAGAGTTGGCGCGGCCGGTCGCAACCGTTCCATGAACGCGTCGCCGGCCCAATCGCAATGGTCAGCGCCTCGCAATCGGCGGGAGCCATGATCCAGGCCGCCAGAATCGCAGGTCATGCATTGGCGGCAGTCAATCGCCCACGGGTCCCGGTTGCAGCGGGTATTCCCGCACAAGCGACCTCTTGACCAGCCTCGCGCTGGAACCGAGTCACGGCGGTGCCGGTCGATCCGACCTGGACGCGCACGTCATCACCGCCAGCGATCGAGAAGTGGAGCAGTGCGCATGAACCTTCCCATTACTGCACGCCTGGCGCGCCTGAGCGCGTCGCGCCCCTGGCGGGTGATCGGCGCGTGGATTCTCGTCCTTGTCGCCGCCTTCGTCATTACGGGCACGATTGGCAGCAACACCACCACCGCGATTCGGTTCACCAACGATCCCGAGTCTCAGCACGGCATGGACGTCCTCGAGGACGCCGGGCTGGACGACAACAGCCCGACGGACGAGACCGTCATCATCCAGGCCGAAGGTGCCACCATCGACGACGCGGTCTTCCAGGAGCGTGTCGAGACCGTGACGGCGACGCTGCGTGGCATGGACGGCATCGTCGAACCGGACTCCGTCGTCAACTACTACGAGCTGAGCGCCAACCCCGAAACAGCCGAGATGGCCGAGGGCCTGGTGTCGGCGGATGGGCGCACGACGCTGATTCCGGTGACGCTGGCCGGCACGCAGGATGAGGCCACCGAGAATGCGGCCGCGTACCTCGACGAGCTGGCAACCCTCTCCAGTGACGGGTTCGACGTCATGTCGGTCGGCTTCATCACGATCGGTGAAGAGAACAACGTTATCGCCGAAGAGGACCTCGTCCGTGGCGAGACCATCGGCGTCCTGGCCGCCATGGTGATCCTGGTGGTTGTCTTCGGTGCGCTCGTCGCCGCCGGCATCCCGATCCTGGTGGCGATCATGTCGATCGGCATCTCGTTCGGACTGACCGCACTGCTCAGCCAGGTGTGGGAGATCTCCTTTTTCATCACCAACATGATCACGATGATCGGCCTCGCGGTCGGAATCGACTACAGCCTCTTCGTGATCGAGCGCTATCGCGAGGAGCGCCGCAACGGCCACGCCAGGCAAGATGCCATCACCATTGCCGGCGGTTCTGCAACCAAGGCGGTCGTGTTCTCCGGCGGCACGGTGGTGCTGGCGCTGGCGGGCATGTTCTTCATGCCGGGCACGATCTTCCAGGCGCTGGCCGCTGGCGCGGTGATCGTGGTGATCGTCTCGGTCATCGCGACACTGACGCTGGTGCCGGCCGTGGTCGGCCTGCTCGGTGACCGCATCGACTGGCCGCGCCGGCGCAACTATGAGGCATACCACGCCGCGCATGCCACCGAGCGCCACCACGGCGCGGACACGGTCTACTCCGGTTTCTGGGGGCGCATCACCCGCGCCGTCACGAACCGGCCCCTGATCGGCGCGATTGCCGCCTCAGCGCTGCTGATCGCCGCGGCGATCCCGTACTTCGACATCAACACCGGCTTCGCTGGCGCCGAGACGATGCCCGAGGACAGCGAGGCGCGCCATGCATTCGAGATCCTCGATGAAGAATTCTCGGCCGGCGAGCTCTCGCCGGTGCAATTCGTGATCGAAGGCGACCCCGCGCAGGTCGAACCGGCCATCCAGCAGCTGCGCGCCGACCTTGCCCAGATGACGATCCCGAATGGCGACAGCACGGAACCGGCCTTCCTGCCGATCCCGGCGGAGGGCGAGTGGGCCGTCTGGAGCGAGAGCGGCGATGTGGCATTGGCGGAGGCCACACTAGCGCACGCGGCGAACGATGAGCGGTCATACGACACCATCCGCGAGCTGCGTGACAATGTCATTCCCGCCGCCTTCGAAGGCTCCGGTGCCGAGGTCTACGTCTCTGGCGACTCGGCCTTCAATGTCGACTTCTTCGAGACGGTGGAGGTCTACCAGCCGATCATCATTGCCTTCGTGCTGGGGCTCAGCTTCGTGCTGTTGCTGCTGGCGTTCCGGTCGGTTGTGGTGCCGCTGAAGGCGATCATCCTCAACCTGCTGTCGGTCGGCGCGGCCTACGGGTTGATGGTGCTGGTCTTCCAGAAGGGGGTCGGCAACGAGATCTTCGGGCTGCAGCACACACCGACGATCGAAGCGTGGATCCCGATCTTCCTGTTCAGCGTGCTGTTCGGGTTAAGCATGGATTACCACGTCTTCCTGCTCAGCCGCATCCGCGAGCACTACGACGAGACCGGCGACAACGCCGAGTCGGTCGCGGTCGGGCTGAAGTCGACGGGCCGGATCATCACCGGCGCGGCGCTGATCATGGTAGCCGTGTTCAGCGGCTTCGCCTCCGGACGCCTGGTGATGCTGCAGCAGGTGGGCTTCGGGCTCGGCGTGGCGGTGCTGCTGGACGCGACGATCATCCGCATGGTGCTGGTGCCGTCGGCGATGACGCTGCTGGGCGACCGCAACTGGTACATGCCGAGCTGGCTTCGCTGGCTGCCGGACCTGCGGGTCGAGGGCACGCCGATCGAGACGCCACGGCCCGTGGAAGCGCCGATTGGCCTGGAACCCCCACGGCCGTCCTTCGGGTCTGGCGGCGAGTAGCCGCGACCACGTGCGCGGCGCACGATACGAACACTCAACGCGCATCCCGGCGGATCCATCCCGCCGGGATGCTGGCTTCGTGAGGCGTCCGGAAGGTCATGCCTCATTCGCAACCGGATTCCATCTCCAGGCGTTGCCGTCCGCCGAGACATGGCCCAGACCCGGGAACGGATCGAAATGGAAGAAGAGGCCGAGACCGCCCTCATCCGTCATCCGCTGGAGAAGATCTTGCCGGGTATCGGCCGCCATCCCGGGATCCGTATCCGAAAAGCCGACGAGCTCCGGATGCGGCAGGTTCACCGGATGCGTGATCGCGTCTCCCACGACCCAGAGCTTCTCCTCACCGGACTGCACCAATACTGACATGTGACCCGGGGTGTGGCCCGGAGTCGCGATCGACGTGACACCCGGCGTGATCTCCTCCTCGAACCCGATCACGTCGTACTGGTCTGAGAGCGGCAGCATCTGAGCTTCCACGAACCCGAGAACGACGTCACGGACGACCTCGTTCGGAATAGACTGCTCGACCCGCGCGGTATCGGTCCAGAAATCCCATTCCTCCTGCGCCATCACGTACCTGGCGTTGGCGAAGGTTGGCGCACCGGCCTCGTCAACGTTGCCACCGATGTGATCCGGGTGTCCGTGGGTGGCGATGACGATATCGATGTCTTCGGCGGCGATGCCCTCTCCCTCCAGGTTGCTCAGCAGCGCGCCACCCAGAGCCGCACCGAATCCGGTGTCGATCAGAACGAGCTGGTCGCCGGCGTCGATCAGCACTGGGGTGTCCTGTCGCACGAGGTTGTTGACATCGTACCCGCCGGCGTCGAGGGCGGCCTGGACCTCGTCGGGGTCGCTGACACCGAAGAGGAGACCGTAATAGTTCAGGACGTCGTTCGGGTCGTTGTTGAGTGCTGAGCCATCGCTGACGGCGAGGCATTGAAAATCACCGACCGAAAACCGGTGGACGACCCCGGTCACATCGTAGTGTTCCACGAGCGGGGCCGGCGTGGCTTCCTGGGCTGCACTGGACACTCGGAATCCGACCACGGCGGCTGCCGCGCCGCCAACTCCGGCCGCAAATACCCGTCGACTGAACCCGAGCTGTGTGCGTGACATGTTGAGCCTCCTGTCGTTGGCACCCGCGGCAACGTTTCCAACCGTTGGATGGCGCGAGTACTCGTGAAAACAGGTTGCGCCCTGCTCTGCATGCGCGCATCGGCCAGCCGACCGGTTTCCAGGAAGCCGACCGAGCGGCACATTGTACCGACGACCAACACGGACCCGATTCACCCCGCGCGTGGCGCTTCAGTGCTCGTGTAGATGTCGTCAGGTAAGATGATTATGGGTAAGTAGAAGGGGTTTGATTCATGGTGGGGCGACGAGTCCGTCAGCGGACAGCCGGTCAGGGGGCAGGGACATCGGCATCTGCGCATGTTGACGTCGGGAAGCGATAGCTCCATGGACACCAGCGTCCGGCAACAGCACTGGTTGAGATCGCCAAGGACGAGCCTGATCGGTCGTGAGGCCGACATCGCGTCGGTGCTCGCCCTTCTTCAGCGTGACGACGTCGGGATCGTCACGCTCACGGGGCCCGGTGGCGTGGGCAAGACCCAGATGGCGATGCATGTCGTGATGGCCGAGCGCGAGGTGTTCGGCGATGACATCGTGCTCGTCGATCTCTCGGTCGTGAGCGCTCCTTCCGAGGTCGTGCCTGCCATCGCGCAGTCGGCAGGTCTTCGAAGCACCGCAGAGACCGACGCCCTAGAGTCAGTGTCCCGGTATTTTGCCCGGCTGGGCACTACCCTGCTGCTGATCGACAACGTCGAACACGTGCTCGCGGCATCGGCCGCAATTGCGGAGCTGCTCGCACTATGTCCCAATCTCACCGTGCTCGCAACGAGTCGTGAGCCGCTCCAGATTCGCGACGAGCATGTCTACCCGGTCGTGCCGCTGTCGGTTCCCCGGCGCGAAGACGATCTCAGTCTGGTGGAGGCAGCCAGCTACGATGCGGTGCGGCTGTTCCTGGCACGAGCTCAGGCGGTGCAGCCCGAGTTCGAGATAACGTCGGACAACGTCGCGGCAGTGGCGGATATCTGCCGTCGGCTCGACGGCCTGCCATTGGCGATCGAGTTGGCGGCGCTCCGTGTGCATGTGCTGCCGCCGAACGCTATGCAGCCCCGTCTCGAGCAGCTGCTTCCCATGCTAGACGGCTCCAGCCGGGACATGCCGCAGCGCCAGCACACGGTCTTCAGTACGATCGGTTGGAGCTACGACCTGCTGACGCCCGAGGAGCAGCGATTCTTCCGGCACATGGTTGTGTTTTCCGGTGGCTTCACCCTCGACAGCGCGGCATTTGTGGCATCGCGCGTTCCCGGTTTGGAGATGCACCCGCTCCAGATCCTGACCTCCCTCGTCGACAAGAACCTGATTCAGCGCGAAGACATTCCTGGCGAGCCTCGCTACACGATGCTCGAAACCATTCGCCAATTTGGCTACGAACGACTGGTCGAGAGCGGCGAGGTGCAAGATGCAAGTGGGGCGCATGCTGACTGGTTTGTCGACGTCGCCGTTCGCGCGGCTTCAGCCTGCCGGCGGGTGGTCCCGCTGGCCGAGATCCGGCAACTCGAAATTGAGCATCCCAACATCCGCGCGGCGTTGAGCTGGCTCCTGAGCACTGGCCAGATGGAGAAACTGCGCCACTTGTCGATCGACCTCGGCTGGTTCTGGTACGTCGGCCGCCACGAGCATGAGGGTCTCGGCTGGCTGCGCCTGGCGTCGGAGCCGCGGGAGGGAGCGGATATCCGGGATCGAGCCGAAGCGGCGCGCTGGGCGGCGATGCTGGCGCAACGTGTGCATCACCGGGATACAGCGTCGCTGCTGGATCGCGCCGGGGTACTGGCCGAGGCTTCCGGCGACGCGAGGCTGCAGGCGCTTTCCACGAAGCTCCACGCCATCCAGGCGGTGCATGCAGGTGAGTACGACGCAGCGAGCATGCTTCTGGATACTGCGCGGACGCAAATCCAGCAGGTTGACGAGCCGTGGCATGCGCTCGACATCGAGTTCAACCGTGCGTGCGTTGCGTTTGGCACTGGCGATTTCGCTACGGCGGTCGCGACCCTGGAACGGGTGCGTGAGGCAGGGATCGCCATCGGCGATCTCATCGTGCCCACCTGGACACTGCGGGTCCTCTGCCTGATCGCGAGCGAGCAGGGCAGGTACGATCGCGCGGCGGCAACGCTGCGTGCCTCTCTGGACTCCGAGTACTACGCCGCCACGCCGGTCCGGCAGCAGTACTCCTGGCCCCTGATCCTGGGGTGCACCGCCGTCCTCGCCGCGAAGCTGGAGTCGTGGGCGCCGGCGGCGCGTCTCCAGGGCTCCGCCGCGGCTGACAGTCGTTCCGGTGTGATCGCCCATCCAGAGTCAGCAACCTTCGCGAAGGCCGAGGCGGAGGTTCAACACGTGCTCGGTGACGACGCCTGGCGCGAGCAGGTTGAACGCGGCGGCGCCATGCGCTCGGTGGAGCTGGGTGCCGAGATCGAGCGCGTGCTGGCCGCGGCCGAGCAGGCACCTGGCGCGGCGTCACGCGACGAGCAGGACATTGTCCTGACGCCACGGGAGCGGGAGGTGCTGCGCCTGATGGTGGAGGGCCGGAGCAACCGCGAGATTGCGGAAACGCTGTTCATAACCGTTCGTACGGCCAAGGCGCACGTCTCGAACATCCTCGCCAAATTCGATGTGGAATCACGGACCGCGGCCGTTACCTACGCGCACCAGCACAACCTGGTCTGATGTCGCGTGGAACCAGGGCCGAGACCAGGTGGAGGAGCATGATATGCCGTGGGCGATGAACGATGGTGTGCGGATCAACTACGAGGTGGAGGGCGCGGGCCAGCCCCTTGTCCTGCATGTTGGCCTCTTCGGGTGCCTGGAGGACTGGCGGCTGCCGGGTTCCAGCTACGTCGATGGGCTGAAGGGCACACATCAGTTGGTTCTCATTGATCCGCGCGGTCAGGGACAGAGCGACAAGCCCCACGATCCATTGGCGTATGCAATGGAACATCGCACCGGCGATGTGATTGCGGTCCTCGACACCCTGGATATAGAGCGCGCGGTGTTTTGGGGGTATTCGCTGGGCGGGCGCGTGGGGTTCGAGCTGGCTGCGCGGTACCCGGATCGACTGTCCGGCATGATCGCGGGCGGCGCGAACCTGTACCGTCGGATCGACCCGAAAACAGACACCTTGCTGGCCCAGATTCGTGACGGGATGCCTACAGTCGTGGAAGGGTGGGAGCATGGGTTCGGTCCGCTGCCAACGCCCATGCGTGAGCGGTGGCTGGAAAACGACAACCTGGCACTGGCGGCCGCCTGGCTCGCACCCGGACAGCCATCGGAGGTCGTCCACCGCCTGGAAACGCTGGCGATCCCGACCCTGCTCTACGCAGGCGGCGAGGACCATATGCTCGACGACATCATGCGGCCCAAGACGTCGATGCCTTATGCCGAAATGGTGCTGCTCGGTGGCCTCAACCACATGGAAGCGTTTTGCCGGCACGATGCCGTCATGCCGCATGTCCGTCGATTTCTGGAGCGGCACTGAACACCTGTGAGAAGCGGCTCGGCGCCAGGACTTGCATTGGCACGGGGAAGAAACTCGGCGACGCGATGTGATGCCCGAAGGAAGGCACGGTCATGGACACCACGAAGATCAAGCGGGCGGCGGTCAACGGGACCGAGCTGGCGTACGTCGAGCAGGGCGAGGGCGATCCGGTCGTGCTCATACATGGCAGCCTCGATGACCTCCGCTCCTGGGCCGGCCAGATTGCGGCGCTGGCGTCGCGCTACCGGGTGATTGTTCCAAGCCGGCGCTACCACTGGCCCAACGCGACGCCTGATCCCGATGCCCGATATGCCAATGCCGAACATGTTGACGATCTCGCCGCGTTCATCGAGACGCTCGGGATCGCCCCGGCGCGGCTGGTCGGATCGTCATACGGTGCGCTGACGGCGCTGACACTCGCCGCGACTCGGCCGGGCCTGGCACACACCCTCGTCCTCGGCGAGCCGCCCTTGTTTCCCTGGCTCGATGGATCGGGAGAAGGACCCGCGCTGCGCGCTGCGTTCCTGGCAGAAGCGTGGCAGCCTGCGGGCGAGGCGGCCAGACGCGGAGACACCGAGGCGATGGTGCGCCTCTTCTTGGACGGCGTGATCGGCCCTGGCACTTTCGACCGCATTCCGCCGCCGGGCAGGGCCGAGATGCTGGAGAATGCTCAGGAACTGGCGATCGAGCTTCGGACACAGCCAGTGGACCTCTTTCCCGACCTGACCTGTGACGATGTCTCGCGGATCGACGTGCCGGTGCTGCTGCTGGGCGGTGAGGTCAGCCCGCGCATGTTTGCCGTGGTGCAGGACGCGCTGGCCAGGTGTCTGCCCGCCGTTGAGCGGGCAACGATCAGGGACGCCTCCCACGCCATGCACGCCGACAACCATGAGGCCTATAGCGAGACCATCCTCGCGTTCCTGGCGCGCCAATGAACGTTGCTCGGGCCGCAGTTCGCCCTATTCCGCGTGGCTGTCCTCGTTGCCGTGTTCCATGCGGTGGTGGATCAGGTTGTATGCGGCTACTGAGAGGATGATGGCAGCGATGCTGATGCCGAAATAGAGGATCTCCTGCTCGGATTCCCAGGACACTGCCTCCGCGAGGAAAGAGACCGCCAGCAGGAGGATGATCACGTTGATCAGCTGCGTCTTCAAGGCAGTCAGGCTGCGGACCCGCATCCACGCGGGCACGGGGGTGTTGGCATCGATGAACAGTTGGTACATCCCCATACCCACCACGTACAGCACCATGCCGAGCAGGAAGAGATCGGTCATTTCGATGAGATCCACCGCCAGGTGCTTGGCGTTATGTACATCGAAGTCGCCGTTTCGGAATGCGTGCCAGACGGTGCTCAGCACCGCGAGGAGTCCAAACACCAGCATCGCGAAGGCACTGATGACCGTGCCGGCGAACGCCAGCAGGAAGACAAAGCGAGAGCCGCCCACAGCGGGCGCCCTGCGATGCTCCCGGCGTGCGTACGGATCGCGACGTTCGTTCCGGTCGTGCGAGTCGTCGCTCGCGCCGTGGGTGTCCGAAGGATTCATGCATTTCCTGCGTCGTGTTCATGCGTGGCTCAGGGGTATTTCTACCATGCCTCGGCCTGAGCAGACGGATCGACAGCCCCTGAACCCACGGGCCGACCCCGGTTCGCGATCGCTCGGGTGATCATTCAGCGGACGATCCGTAGCGGCCGACCCTGGTGGCCGCCCTCGGGACGGGGACACGCGACCCGCCCGTACGTGGGCTCGTGAAGTTTCCACCTGTGGAT
>JAUIGA010000031.1 GCA_030430125.1 Chloroflexia bacterium
GATCGGTTTGAAGGTCGCGGAGGTCCTGGTCGTAGGTCGACGCGAGTGAGACGGTCGTCACGGCGCCGGGCGCCTCGACGCGCAATCGAACCTGCCCGACCCGGCCTGCCTCGTCAGAGGAGTCCGGATCGACGCCGTTGTCGATTTGCATCGCGCCGGCGGCGGGAAGCGCCGCCAGCATCAACACCAGACCAGCGAGCACGACGGCCACCCAGCGATAGCGCCGTGCCGGGATGGTTCGCTCCATGGCGTGTCCTTGTCGCCCATCTACCCTGAGACCACGGGGAACCTCGACCTTGCATTGCGTGGAGCCGATGCGGCCCTGAATACCCGTCAACAGGATCCCGTTGCAATGTGGTCGAGTCCAGTATACCCCGTGGGGCATCTGGTCACGGTTCGGTCGCAATCTCCGCAGATCTGCCACTCATCGACATGGATTGGCGAATCCGGACGGCATTGCGGTATCGTCAGCAACATCCGGGTGGCACATCGCGTCACCGCGGCAGTGCACGCCCCGTTTCGATTGAGTTCCGGAGACCTGTGTGTCGTCAAAACCCCCGCAGGCGACAACCCAACTCGCATCGACCGCAGCACCGGCGCGGGACGGCGTCCCCGCGATTCCGGTCGAAGGCGTGTCGACGCCGTCCAGGTTCCGCGCTGCCGCAGCCACGATCGCCCGCGGCATTCGCCGGGCGCCGGTCGAGCGCCGGTTCCTCTGGGTGCTGCTGCTGCTCTTCGTTGCCAAAGGCATCATCTTCACCTACGTGTTCCCTCCCTTCTCGGGCCATGACGAAGTCGCGCACTATGCCTACATGCAGGTCCTGATGGAAGAGGGCCGGCTGCCGCACATCCCGGATCCAGTCGCGTACAACGACGCCTATCAAACGAAGATTCGCATTGATCGGGAACGCCAGCAGCGCGATCGGGACGAAGTCACCCTGTCGCCGGCTGAAGAGCGAGCCGAAAGCGACGCCTATGCGGCGGCCACCGCGGGTATAGCGGTCGACGAGATTCCCGATTCCTTCAAGCAATACCAGCAGTACATCACGCCGGACTGGTGGAAGGACAACAATCGCGTCGTTCGCGCGGTGACCTACCTCGGCAACTACCTGCCGTCTGGCTGGATCTACACCGCCAACCACCCACCGCTGTACTACCTGCTGATGGCGCCGGTGTGGGAGGTGACCGACGACCGGAGCGAGGAGTTCCAGCTCTACGCGTTCCGGCTGGCGGCAATTCCATTTGGACTCCTAACTGTCATCTTCGCCTATCTCACCGTGCGCCGGCTCTTCCCCGGTGACACGTTCCTGGCGGTGACGGTGCCAACGTTCGTCGCCCTGCAGCCACAGATCGCCTACGAGGCGGCGATGCTCAACAACGACATCCTCGCCATCGCGACGGTCAGCGCCTGTCTCTACCTGATCGCGGTCGGCCTGCAGAACCGCTTCACCGTCGGGTTGTGCGCCTGGCTCGGCTTCGCGCTGGGGCTGGCCATGCTGTCGAAGACGACCGCGGTGATGGTGATGCCGGCGATCGCCATCGCGATGATCCTTCGCCTCGGCTGGAAGAACATCGGAGAGTGGCTGCCGAAGGGGGCGATGGTGCTCGGTATCACGGCGGTCATGGCCGCACCGTGGTATCTCTACATGCTGCGCAGCTACGGCAGCGTCTCAGCCCTCGACCAGATCTTGACGCTGCAGTGGTGGAACAACCAGGATGGCAAGACGCGCTCGATCTTCGACCAGCTCACCGACCAGTGGTTCGCGTGGATGCGCTGGAAGGAGACCTGGGGCGAGTTCGGCTGGCGATTGATCCCGCTCAGCGACACACTGCTGCGCATCCTCTGGTGGTCCACCGTGCTGGCGATGGTCGGGTTGGCGATTTGGGTGGTGCTGGTCGTTGCGTTTCGCTGGCGGGCACGTTCGTTGCCGCTCTCCCGGCTGCGCATCATGGCGTCGAGCACCGACCGCATCCTGACGGTGAGCCGATGGCAGGTGACTGGCGTGCTGGCGATGGCGGTGACCTGCGTTGTCGCCTATTACGCGGTGCTGCAGTTCGGCAAGACCTTTGATCTCACCCAGGCGCGCTACTACTTTCCGGCGGTCAACGCCGGCGCGATCCTGGTGATGCTGGGGTTCCGCATGCTCACCCCGGTACGCTGGCTCCCCTGGATGCAGGCGGCGATCTTCGTCGGGTTGTTCTGGGTGAACGTCCTCATTCTCTCGACCTACGTCATCCCCTACTGGGACGCCGCGTTGTAGCCACATCGCGCCCGCAGGGGACGTCCTTGCCGGCGCACCCGATATCGTCCGTCACCTGGTTCACAGCCGGCAATGGCGTCCCGTCGTCGTCGCTCGAAACGCGCGCGTGGCGTGGGCGAAACGCGGGAGGGCAGCAGGGTTACACCTCGTGCACGATCATGTCCGGGACCGCCGGAGCACGATCACCGCCGTTTCGCGCCCGATCCTCGATCCGCGCCACCGCGGAATCGACTTCGGCCATCAGCACTTCCCGCTCCGGCCCGAGCGTGAGTCCCTGTTCTCCGGCCGCCCGCACCAGTGCGAGATGACGCAGCAACGCCGACTGCCGGTTGTCGTCCACCAGCGCCGCCACTCGCTCGATGGTTCGGGTCAAATGCAGCATGACCACCAGATCCGTCTTGCCATAGTGCCGAATCTGCGTGAACGCGATGTTCGTGAGCTCGTCGAACCCGATACGCGGCAGGAAGACCGCCGGTCGATCGTCGATATACAGGATGCGCTCCGGCGATGCCATGCTGCCGGCTCGCGCCAGCACCTCGCTCAGTCGATCGAGCGCCTGCGTGGCCGTGGTCGGGTCGTTGATCCCCGGTGACAACGCCTTGATGCCGATGTCCGCGATCTGCCGGATACCCAGCGGCAGATCTGCGTGCAAGGTTCGCTCTGAGCCCGTGACGAACGCGTCCCGCACCGCCCGGCCCGCGCGGTCGAGGTCGATCTCCTCGCTGTCGGCCGACCAGATTCTCGCGATAGGCTGCCGGGTGTTCAGGAATGCCCCCATCGGCACCAGGATTCGGATCGTCAACGTTCGCGACTGCGCGACACTCATCAGGTGGTCGACATCGTACTGCTGCAAATATCCGGTGCTGTCGCTCACGACATCCTGGCCACCGCCTACAGCATACGGCCGGTTGGTGAGGGCAGGGGAGATTTCGACCTCGTCGCGAAAGTAGGATTCCACCAGTCCCAGCGCGTCACGACTGGCCCGGTGCAGGATCACCGCCACCTGCATCTGCCGCGCCATGTGGTGGATGAACACGATCAGGAGCGCGATGCACAGCAGCGCCAGCCCGATCGCCAGCGAGACTCCAAGTACCGGAACGAACCCTGGGGCATCGTCGCCGTCGGCCTCGACGGTCCGCAGTACCAGCAGGCAATAGGTGAACGTGCCGATGTACACCGCCAGCACGGACTGATTGACCCGATCACCGGTGAACTGGCGCATCACTCGCGGCGTAAACTGACTCGACGCCAGCTGCAGCCCAACGATGGTGATCGAGAACACGGTTCCGACCACGGTGATCACCGAGCCGGCAATAGCGGTCAGGACACCGCGTGCGCCTTCTGCCCCCGCACCGAATAGCCACGGGGACGTTCGGCCGCCCTGCCAGAGCTCGAATGCATTGTCGGCATACACGACGCCGATCGCCAGTATCACCGCCAGCATCACGGCGACAGCGGGCAGGAACCAGAGAGCTTCCTTCGTGTTTGCCCAGCGCAGTTCGAGGCTCGGTGAAACCCGCGCCAGCAAGCGCTCCCACAACGAAGCCTGCGATCGATCACTCATGGCGGGACCCCCGGTCGTCGTACACGTCGAGACGTCGCCGGGTCGCCTCACCCCGGCGGCGGTACAGGAACCTGCCCATCCACATCGCGCAGCGCACGTGCGCACCAGTCTCGAATTTCCTCGGAGACCGGGTGCATCGCCAGATCCGCCATGGAGAACCAATGAAAATCGCTGGTCGGGCGGGGCGACGAATCGACAGGGATCGCGAAATAGACAAGGTCGATGTGTTCGTGCCCCGGCGCGATCTGCTCCAGCTGGATACCCGCCGGCACCATCAGCTGCACCGGCTGTCCGGGGTAGTTCGTCTGCAACCCGGTACTGCCCGTCAGGCGGACGGCCAGGCCGGACTCCTCCGCGACCTCGCGGATCGCGGCATCGTCGGGCAGCTCATTCGGCTCGATGTGCCCACCCGGCGGCAGCCACCTGCCCAGTTTGGAATGGCGATGGAGCAGGACCCGACCGTCGTGCACGACGAACACCGCGACTGTGAAGTCCCGGGTGACGTCTCCTGAGGGTTCACCTTGCATCACGATGAGACGTCCTGTTCCGTTCCATCTTCATTCCTGGCCGTAGTCTCGGCGGATTTCCGGCTCGGGCGGCGCAGCCAGGCGATATCGGTCGCCGCCCGCCAGGATACGCGCTGCGGTGGGGGGTGCTCGGGTGCGGCACGCTGAGACCCGGTTGCCTGCTCAGGCCAGGAGGTTCGCGTGGTTGCGCTGGTGTCGACCGCGTCCTCGTTCAGTTCCCATGATTGCGGGATCGACGGACTCGAACTCCGATCCCACGACGGCATGCTGAGCCATGCTGGCATGGGCGGCCCCGTTGGCGCCGTGGATGGTTGCCCGGGAGGAACAGCGGAGGAGGCCGGCGCGGGTGCATCCTCGTCCTCGGCGAGCAAGCTTCGCGACGCGAGACCGATGCCATGAATGATGACCACCGCAAGCCAGATCGCCAGCACCGCAATCGACCACCACACCCGTGGCGCCGCGATGAGGTTGACCAGCATCAGCCCGCTGCACACGCACAACATAACGACGATGTGCGACACCAGCGCGGGTGTCGTCAGGAATGTCATCAGCGAGGATGCGGGGTGTTGTCGCGCCCCCGGTTCGCCCCACGGCGTGTACGCGTTGGTATTCGAGTCCTGGTTCATGAATGCCCTGCTGGAACGAGTTCTCGATTGGCAACGCCGTTGGCGATCAGGCACCAGCCATGCGGCGGATCTTCTCCAAATTGGTGCGGTCGTTCGCCGCGAGGTCCTTCGCGAGGTCGAGCATGCGCTTGTTGCCCTCGATTGGGCGATCCCACGCCTCGGCGTCCGCCCCCGCCATGATGTTCAGGGTGGTCGCACGGGCGCTGCCGAACTGCGAGATAAGAACCTGCCCCGTTTCGTCGGTCGCCTCGGTTCCGATCACCGGCGGCTCGTCCTGATCGCCGAACACACTCATCTCTGGTGCCAGCGACAATTGGAGCGACTTGGCAAAGATCAGCTCGTGATCCTTCATCCCGCGCACCACGGTCTTGATGGACTCGCCGCCGTGGTCCGCCGCGAGTACGGATTCGCCGCGATTCCGAAGATCGAAGTTCAGCGTCCGGTAGGTATCGATCAGGCTTCGTCGCGTGTCTTCCCAATCTTGCCTTGCCATGGTGTTCCTGCCTTGCGTTCCATGTATGCCCGGCTCCACCGGCGCACATTCGGCGTATCCCTAGCATACCGCAGGATTCGCGCCACTCGTCGAGGCGCACCGCTGGGAGAGTGCCTGCTCGATGGTAGACTGGACCGTGTAAAACGCCCCACGCCGCCGGCCCTGCGGCACCCGTCAAGCGCGCAGCCGAACCGGCGCGCCGGGGCAAGCATGGCGGCTTGGCGAAGATGTGACGCGAACCCAACGATGGAGACAATGCACAGTGGTCAACTCGCGAATCGAGAGGCAGGAAGTCCGTCGCGACAATGTCCGCAGCCACACGCCGATGCGGTGCCCGATCTGCGGCGGCGAGCTGTCCAACGTCCACATCCGGGAGCTCGGCGGGCTCACGGCGGACATCATGTGGCTGCTGCACGCCGGCGAATGCCGCGAGCACGGGTGGTTCCAGGCCGAATTCAGCGCCGATCCGCCGCGCGAGATATTCCCGGTCAAGAAGCCGTTCGGCACGGCGCGCCGGGTGGTGGTCGTTGGCCGTGAGTACTTCGAGTTCCCCACCGCCTGGGGTCGAGCACAGCTCGATCAGCGCCATCTCCAGGTGACCGATCCGCTCGATCCCCGCATGTGGGAGACCGATCTCGCCAACTGACCGCCGCCCTCCTACGCAAAGCGAGCGCCCACCCATGGCAACCAGGCCGACGCAGGAGCCCGAACGTTCCACCCGGCCGGGCATCACGCCCGCGTCCCTGTTCTTCGTCCTGCTGCTGTTCTGGATCGTCACCCAGGTGCAGCTGGTGCTGGTGCTCGGGCTGCTCGCGCTGCTGCTGGGAACCATCCTCGAGGGCCCGGTCCGATTCTTCCAGGATCGCCGGTTCCCGCGACCGGCCGCGATCCTGGCCGTGTACATCACAATCATCGGGTCGCTGGCCCTGCTGATCGTGGCGATCGCGCCGGGTATCGCCGACCAGGCCAGCACGTTCATCGACGAAGTGCCGGGGCAGCTGGAGGAACTCCGAGACGAGTGGCAGGTCAGCGACAATACCCTCCTGAACGGCTGGGGTGTCGACCTGCTTGACCGCGCCATCGACACGCTCGAAGGCGATCAGGAAGTCAGCGTGCCGCAGGATGCCGTTGAACGCGTCATCCCCGTGCTCACCTCGATCACTGGCGGACTCGTCGCAACGGTCACGTTGCTGGTGATGACCTTCTACTACCTGCTGGAAAAGCGGCTGCTGCGCGAGCTCATCCTCGGTACGCTCACGCCGCGCTACCGGCAGCGCATCGACAAGCTCTGGACGAATGTCGAGAACAAGGTCGGCGCCTGGATGCGAGGCCAGCTCACGCTCTGTCTCATCATCGGCGTTATCGCCACCATTGCCTACGGCATCATCGACCTCGACTTCTGGCCGTTGCTCGGGCTGTGGGCGGGTATCACCGAAATCATCCCGATCATCGGCCCCTGGCTCGGCGGCATCCCGGCGGTGCTCATCGCGCTGACGATGGGCTGGGAAGTGACGCTGATCACCATCGCGGTCATCGTCGGCATGCAGAGCCTTGAAAACTGGTTCCTCGTTCCGCGCGTGATGCGGGGCGCAGTGGGCCTGACCCCGTTGACCGTGTTCGTCGCCATCCTCGCCGGCACCCAGTTCATGGGGGTCGTCGGCGCGGTGCTCGCCATCCCCATCGCCGCCACCATCCAGGTCATCCTTAGCGACTTCCTCGCCCAGCGCTCCGGCCGTGACGAGCGCATGTCCGCGCGCGATGGCTGGCGCTGGATGCTCTCTCGCAGTGGGCTGCGTGACACCGGCGCCGACGATGAGTTCCCCGCCGAGGACGAAGGAGACGACGGCAACCGCGACGACGAGCTCTACTCCAGCTCGTGGGAAGGCGAGACCATCACCTGGCAGCCGATCCCGACCGACGACGAAGACATCTCCGAGGAATCCTCCCCGGAGGCTGCACCGGACGAGATCGCAGTCCGCGAGCCGGACGTCACCCCCGCCGCAGAGGCCGAATCAGGCGACGAGGATGCGAAGTCGTTCGCCGCCTGGCCCCGCCGTGGTGGATCGGGTACTGCCAGACCTCCATCTGCAACCTGGCCACCTCTGGAGGAAGGCCGTCCCGATCGTCCGCGCCGGCCACGAGGCGGTTGATCGAGTGTCCGCCGATCCGCGACCGTTTCGAGGCGCGCCGTATGCCCAGTGCGTGGTGTCGGAGCTTCCCGACCACCACCCTGAAGCTGTCGACCTCCAGGCAACGAACACCTTGCTGCTTCGCGAGCTGCCCGAACTCGAAGCGGAGGTCGGGTGTCCGATTCGTCCGGTCGAGTCAGGTCAACTCGAACCCGCTACTCCGGCTGTCCTGATCGGTCCGGCCGGCGGAAATCCCGCGCTGCGTACCTGGCGTCAGCAACATCGCACGCCACTGCCGGATGCGCCGTTCGTCGCGATTGACCGGCAAGCAAGCCGGGTCGTGATCGACGGCGACGACACGGCGGCAATCGGGTCGGCGATCCAGCTCCTGCGGACCGCGATCGCGGATAAGCGCGACCTTGTCACCGCGTCGTGGTGTGAGACGGCACGAGAAGATCGTGGAATGCGTCGACCGGGAGGTTCGGCGCACCTTCCCGTTGCTGGCCGACCGCGCACCCGGCTGGGAATCCGCCGTCTTTCGGGCGCACGATACGATCGACGGCCCGAACGATCTCGAGACGCTCCAGCGGCTGATGGCGACGCTCGGCGATGCACATTCTTGGGCCAGGGACCCCAGGACCAACGGTCGCTTGCCGTACCACCTCCACGACGACGGAGAGACGGTGCGGTTCTGGTCGGTGCCGGGGCATTCCGTCGCGTGGCAGCACGGCGTGCGTGCCGGGGACATCGTCATCGCACCCGACACGAAACCGTGGCGGGTCCGAACTGCCTCGGTGCCACGCGCGCGACCATGGAACATCGGCTATCGGGCCACGCAGGGCAGGGTAGGGGAGCCGGTCGAGCTCGCCGCGATCCGCCGCGACGGTACGGCGACGCGATGGACGGAGCCGGTGCCGGCACTGCCCTGGGATACGCCGATCAGCATCGACCGGCTCGACGCGCGCACGGGATATCTCCGCATTCGAGGCTGGCTCACCACACCAGCCTGGAACGACGCGTTCACAAGCGCGCTGCTCGACCTGAACCGGTACGAACGCCTGGTGGTCGACCTGCGCGGCAACGTCGGTGGTGCGCTCATCGCGGCGCAGGACGCACGCGCGCGCTTCCTGGCCGGCACGACGCACCTTGGGACTATCCAGTTCTCGACGGTGACCGGCGCGATGGATCGTCCTCACGGCATCGTCGGTGAGCCACCAGAAAGCGGACCGGTATGGACACAACCGGTGCGGTTCTTGGCCGATCCGCTGTGCTACTCCGCGACCGAGGATTTCCTCCAGGGGCTGCAGGGTCTGCCGCATGTCCAGATCGTCGGCCAGACCACCGGCGGGGGGAGCGGGCGTCCGCGAACCATCCAGTTGCGACCGCACATCAACGTCACCATCAGCACCGCGCTGACGTTCGACCGCACAGGCCGGTGCATCGAAGGCAACGGGTTCGCGCCGGATATCCCGATACCAGCCAATATGCTCGATCCGGACAACATCCTGGAGCGCGTCACCGACGGCTGGTGACAGCAGGATCGCCGATCTGTGCGACCATACCTCCATGACGAACAGCGTTTCGCTCTCGCACGGAGGCTTCATGACCGCAGCAACGACGCATCCCATCCGCATCGGAGTCCAGATCAAGCCACAGCACGGCACCTGGAGCCAGTTCCGCGACGCCGCAAAGCGCGCCGAAGATCTCGGCGTCGATGTGGTCTACACATGGGACCACTTCTACCCGCTCAGCGGCGACCCCAACGGCTTGCATTTCGAGTGCTACACGCTGCTGGCCGCGCTGGCCGAGGTGACCGAGCGACCCATGCTCAGCTCGCTCGTCGCCTGCAACTCCTATCGCAACCCGCACCTGCACGCCGACATGGCGCGGACGATCGACCACATCTCCGGGGGGCGGTTCATCCTCGCGATCGGTTCCGGGTGGAACGAACGCGACTACTTCAACTACGAGTACGAGTTCGGGACCGCCGCCAGTCGCCTGAAGGATCTCGACCGCGACCTGCCGAAGATCCGTGAGCGGCTCGGCAAGCTCAACCCGGGTCCGGTGAATGGCAAGCTGCCGATTATGGTCGGCGGCGGTGGCGAAAAGGTCACCCTGCGCATAGTCGCCCAGCACGCAGACATCTGGAACGGGTTCGGCGATCCGGACGCGGCAGCGCACAAGCTGTCGGTGCTGGACACCTGGTGCGAGCGGGTTGGGCGCAACCCGGCGGAGATCGAGCGCTCGATCATGGTCAACCCGGACACCGCGAAGCTCGGCGACGCCTATGTCGAGAAGGGGGTCACCCACCTGATCCTCGCCATCGACGGCCCCGACTACGACACCGCCGAGCTGAAGAAGCTCATCGCCTGGCGCGACAGTCGGTAGCGCCCCTCAGCAGGTAGACGTCGCCGTCTCCGCCACCTCACGCTCATCGTCTGCCAGGGACGGCGAACCCGCCCACGGAGGGGCGGGTCTACCAAATCGTGTCTTCTCTCCTACACCGCGAAACCGGCGGCGGTCCAAAGCTGATCCATGCTCTCCTTCGTTCTCGCGCCGGCGGCGTCGGGGTCTGTCGCCGCAAGCTCATTCAGCGGCGCGCTGAACGGTTCCGGCATCACCGGACCGTCGAACCCGATCCGCTGCAGCGCCTGCAGCATCTCCGCCGCCGGGATGATGCCCGTCTCCATCGGCAACGTTCGCTGGGTGTCGATCTGCTCCTCGATCGTCAACCCCGCCGGCGCATCGTTGACATGCACCAGCACCACGTCCGCCGCGGACAGCGCGGCGACCTGCTCAACCGTGCCGCCCGACACCCAGTGGTGCCAGACATCGAACAGCGTGCCAAGCGCGGGACTGTCGACGGCCTGGATCAGCTTCATCGCTCCGTCGAGATCGGCGATGAACTCGTGGGACCACCGCTCCTTCCGGTACGACGGCGTGCCGATGAACTCCAACCCGACGCGGCAGCCGCCGGACTCGAGTACCGCCGCGACCTCGCGCAGCTGCTCCACCGCGCGCTCGAAATGCGCGGCATGCTCGCCATCGTCGAATCCCGGGCTGATGCCGGATGTCGCCGCGGTGCAGCCGATCGCGTTGGCCGTCTCCATCAATGCCGGGAGGTCGGCAAGCCGCTCGCCGCGCATCTGGTCGTCGGACCAGCGTACCGGAAGGTTCCAACCGCCCGGCTTGACGCCGTATTCGCCGAACAGCTCGACGACGTAGTCGGTCCCGTGCTCCTGCGCGACAGCGTGGGCCTCCTCGATGTTGATCATCACGTTGTCGAAGCCGTGGCGGCCGGTGAATGCGACGCTTTCCTGCAGATTGAGCTCGGTCACACCGATCGCGCCGGGGATGATGCCTTGATGCATGTGGTGTCCGTTTCCGTTCAATTGCACTGGCGTAGCGGCCGACCCTGTGTCGGCCCTCCAATTCTAGTCGCACGTCCTCTCACGTACGGGAGGCCCTTGTGGCCCCCCGCGTGGCCGGGACAAGCCCGGCCCGTACGTGGAGTGACGGTTCTGTGCCTGCCTTCCTACGCCTTGGAATCGTCCGACACGGTCACGCCGGTCGGGGTCGCGGCCGATGCGCCATCCACCGTTGCCGGCTGTGTCGGATCTTCTGGCAGCTGCACGGTGCGGCCGAGATCGGCCGAAAGGTACGCCGCCTTGATCACCTGCAGCGTGCGGGCCGTCTCGTCTATGTCGGACGGATTCGGCGCGTCGCCGCGTACCACGTCGATGAAGTGCCCGATCTCCAGCGTGAACGTGTGGACCGGCTCGAACCGCTTCGTCGCCGAGTCCTCCCAGCCGTACAGCTGATGCTCCACGCTCACCGGGCCGCCACTCAGCGCCCCCAGCTCGCCCTGTACCTCGAAGTGCTTGTTGCCGACGACGTCCAGCGCCCAACTCGTCAGGATCTCCCCAACCGCGCCCGATTCGAACCGGACGATCACCATCGCCGTGTCCTCGGTGCTCAGCCCCTGCTGGAAGAACCGGCTCAGGACCGCCGTCACCTCCACCGGGCGCGACCCGGCCAGCGAGAGCAGGCGGTAGGTGCCGTGATAGCCGGTGTCGATCAACTCGCCGCCGCCCGTCTGCCGCACGTCGCTGCGCCAGCCCCAGTCGCGCTGCGTGCCCGCGCCGTTCCCGAACTGCTGCCAGGTTCGGCTCTGGAAGGTCTCGATCGAACGCAGCAGATACGGCGTGCCGAGGAACCCTCCCGCCATCAGCCGCCGCGCCTCCAGCAACGACGGCTGGAAGAGCTGATTGTGCGCCCCCATGAAGACGACGCCGGTCTCTCGCACGACATCCCGGATGCGCGCCGCGTCGGCCAGGGTGGTGCACAGCGGCTTCTCGCACAACACTGCCTTGCCGGCATTTGCCGCGGCGATGATCGCGTCAGTGTGCAGGTGGTGAGGCAGGCAGATGTCGACGACATCGATCTCGGCTTCGGCCAGCATGGCTTCGCCGGTTCCGAACGCCAGCGCCTTCCCGCCGGTCCAGGTATCGCTCATCTGCTGGGCACGTTCGGTGTCGATATCGGCGAAGGCAACGATCTCCGCCCGCTCCGGGTGGGCTGTCCAGCCGATCGCGTGTGCCCGGGCGATACCGCCGGCCCCCAGGATTCCAACCCGCAGTTTGTCCTGCGCTGGCGTGGTCACAGTGCGCTGCTCCTGTCACGGCGTCATTGACGGGAGCATTCGATCCTGGCCGGACCCGTGCCCGCCCAGCTCCCCGACGCCGTCTCGGGCGGATTGTAGCGCTTGCTCGCGGATGCACAAGGGGTGCGAATCAGCGAATTTCGGCAGCGGTCGCCGGTGCCGGATCGATTGTTGGTCCCGCGCCGGCGCGCAGCCGGTTGACGGCGAGCACCAGCGCCGACACGAGCACGAACCCGACCAACAGCACACTGTTGACAAACGCGACACCAGCCCACCCGTCGAGCGGGGCGTACCGTCCGATCGTGTACGGATCCATGAACCGGTACGGGTACCAGCCCGTGGCCTGCCCCTGCCACAGGCTGTAGACCAGGTAGACGAAGGGGTAGAGCGGGAAGATCACAAGCGCCCATCCGTTCACCCGTTGACTGATCGGATCGATGAGCAGATCGAGCAGCATCACGAGTGGCAGTGCCTGGTGGAAGAGGGTATCCGCCCAGAAATGCGAGGTATCGGTGAACGGGTTGTAGAGCCCGTTGAGCAGCGTCGCAAACACCACACCCGTCAGCAGCGCCGCCATCACACCTGAGCCGCGGACATAGTCCCACCAGAGCGGCGGCTGGCGCCGCGTCAGCACCGTGCCACCAAGAATCAGAATCACCCCGGCGACGATCCCGAGCTGGTTCGTGAAGAAGTCATAAAAGTGGGTGCTCCAGAGTTGATCCTGGCGCTTGTCGTAGACACCGTAGAGCGCCAGCGCGCCGATGACGATGCGATAGAACCGAATCCAGACAGGCAGATGCACACATTCCCTTTCCCGAGGACGACATGCGTATTCGACGTCTCAACGGCGGGAAGGGTACACGACACCAACCTGACGATCAATTGCTATTCCTGTCCTGTCGAGGGAATCTTTGGCTGACTCTCGCGAGCAGGAACGCGAGCGCGAGGAACCCGGCGGAGATGGCCAGGCTGTACAACGCCACGCCGGCGTACCCGCCCGATTCGTCCGGGTCGAGGAAATCGTAGGGGTACCAGCCGGTGATCGAACCCCGTACCAGGCTGTAGGCGAGAAAGGCGAGGGGATAGATCATCCACAGCGCGATCGAGCGCCCATCCAGACGGTTCGAGAACCGTCGAGCGATCAGGTCGACCACGACCACCACCGGGATGACCTGGTGAAGCACCGTGCTGGTCCAGTAGTGGTCGGTGTCGAACGGGTTGTAGAAGCCGTCGATCAGGAAGCCATAGACGAGAAAGGTCGTCACCGCGTACATCACGGCGGCGCCTCGGAAGCGGTCCCAGCGGACCGAGGCGATCACGCGCGGTGCCAGGAATGCCCCGCCGAGCAGCACAAGACCGACGAAGATGTTCGACTGATAGGTGAACCGGCTCAGGAAGTTCACGATCCCGTCGTCGTTCCGCGGGATGCTGCGGACCACCGCCACCAGCGCGAGCAGTCCGAACGCGACGCGGTAGGCACGCACCCATGCCGGCTCGTTCATCGTGGTCCTCCCCAGCCCCAATCGCTCCGACAATGTCCGTATCGACGCCGATGTGTGGAGTGAGTCGGCACCTGCGCGCTGGAACTCAGCGTCCCTCAGCGGAACGACTCGCAGTCCATCTGCAATGTTTGGCGATGTGCGCGTGCCGGCGGGCCCCGCACGTCGCGCGCCATCCGGTCAACACCCACCTCGAGCCTCGTAAGTCGCTCGCCAACTCCGCGAGCCTTGTCACCGTGCGCCAGTTGCGGCTCGTCGCGACAACCCCCAATGCCTTGTCCAGTCCCGTTTGCATGAACACCGCGCCGGTGAGGTAGTTGGGGTAGAAGAGGTAGATGGTATCCGCAACCACCCGGTAATCGTCCTCACCCCGCTCGACTTCCGCCAGCGCGGCCACGCGGTCCGAATCCGGCACACCACCCAGGAACGTCACATGCAGTGTCTTGTGGTCCGCCGCTGCCTCCGGGAAAGGATTGTCTTCGACGATTGCCCGCATCTCGCTGGCGGAGCGTATTACCACGGGCACATCGAGCCCCGTTGCCCCGGTGATCGCCTCGGCGATCTCGCTGCTCAGCGCGGAGTTGTCGCGGCCCTCGGCAGTGAACACGACATTGCCGCTGTTCAGGTGCGTCCTGACATCGCTGGCACCCACCCCCTCGACGATCGCCTTGAGATCGTCCATCGCGATCCGCTTGTGCTTGCCGACGTTGATGCCCTGCAGGAGAGCCACATACCTCGTCACGGGGTTGTCCTCTCTTCAGCCACTCCCGGCCGCTGCGGGCGTCACGTCGTCCTCGAACCGCAACCGCAGATGGTTGCTGATCCAGACGATCAGCGCCGAAAAGGCGAGGAATCCGATCAGGATGACGACACAATACGCCGCTACGCCGAGATAGCCGCCGGACTCATCAGGATTCAGAAATGGATACGGGTACCAGTTGGCGATCGGGCCACGAATCAGCGAGTAGGCGAGGTAGGCCAGGGGATAGATTGTCCAGATCAGCGACTGGCGGAAGCTGAGGCGATGCGCCAGTGGTCGAATGAGCAAATCGGCCACGACGACCACCGGGAATATCTGGTGGAGCACCGCATTCACCCACGGTAGCCTCGTCTGCAATGCACCCTCCAACCCGGATAGCAGGATGCCATAGACGAAAAAGGTCAGCGCGAGATAGATCACCGCCCCGCCGCGCACGAGATCCCAGGTCCGTGTCGGAGGGTTCGGCGCAAGCGAGCTGGCCCCGATGAGGAATACCGCCGCACCGATGAGGTTGCTCTGGATCGTGAAGAAGCTGAAATAGTTGACGGCGCTGAAGTCCTCGCGGTCGAGATTCGCCCAGAAGTTGTATGCCACCGTCGCGATCGTCAGCAGCGCGAAAAACAACCTGTACCCCCGGACCCACCACCTCGCTTCCAGCACCGCGCTCCTCCCAGCCACGTTGAACGCAGCACGCCGTCCCTCTTCGAAGCCTGGCGACGGAATGCCAGCCCAATCAACGTATCAGTCAGTATTCGAAGTATAAGCGGACCCGCCGGAGCGGAACCGAGATCCGGCAAAGACTCCAGGAGTCAGAACCCGGCGGCCTTGTCGCAGATGTTGATCAGCGGCTCGCCGCCGACGAACCGGCGGATGTTCTCGTGGGTGATGTCATACTCCCGGTCGCGCGTTGCCGGCGAATTTGGCGCACAGTGCGGGGTCATCACCAGGCGTGGCACGTCCCACAGTGCGCTGTCCGCCGGCAGCGGCTCGGCGGCGTAGACATCCAGACCCGCGCCGGCCAGCGTGCCATCCCGAAGGCGCCTGGC
>JAUIGA010000292.1 GCA_030430125.1 Chloroflexia bacterium
TACCGATCACCGCCGCGATCTCGATTTCGTAGTCGAGGGTGTCCGAGTCGGGCGGAATCATGATCGGGTCACCAGAGCCAATCACGGACGAGCCTGGCTTGATGAACGGGCGCGGCGTGATCTTGTCCTTTTCAACCGGACTCGCCCCCGACTCGGTGATGTGGTCCTGGTAGTTCCCGGCAAGGAGATAGATGGTCTGTGGCTCCGGCAGGACGGGTCGCAACACGGCGTCCCCGTCGGGAATGGTCGGGACGCGACCGGCACTTGCCGCCGCCTCGACTTCGCTCGCCAGTGCCAGCCCATCATCACCGAGCCGGAGCAACTCGATCACCGAGTCGGGCGCATCCTTCCCTATCGCGCCCGCGCCGTGTTGCAGGTCGGCAATTCCCCGCTCCGAGACAACTCCGGCACGATCCGTGCCTTCCACGACGTACGTCACCAGTTTCATTGTCGATGTTCCCTTTCATCCACCTGTGGCACGCGAAACGACCACTCAGCAAAGCACGCGACCTGGCAGTACGCCGGTTGGCTGACCGCCCTCGACAACCGCAATTCCGTTCACCAGGACACAGTCAATACCCTCCGGCTCCAGTCTGGGCTCCTCCCAGGTCGCGCGATCGGCGATCCCTTGCGGATCAAACACCACGACATCCGCACCGTATCCTTCCTTCAGGAGACCGCGATCCGAAATGCCGAAACGTTCTGCGGGATACCCGCTCATCTTGCGAATGGCCTCCTCCAGAGTGACTGCTCCAAGCTCGCGCACGCACAGGCGCAACACTCGCGCGAAGGTGCCGAACCCGCGCGGATGGGCCGAGATACCGTGGTAGATTCCATCGCTGGCGACCATCATGGCAGGGTGCCTGATCGTCGCGAGCATCGACTGTTCCTGTTCGTCAGCCGACGTGCCCCGGTGGTAAACCATGAGCGCATAGGGATGCTCTTCCTCCAGGATGAGCATGGCGAAATCGGCGACCTCCATGCGTGCTCCCGTCGCGGCGTCATGAATCGATTCGCCGATGAACCGGCCGGACTGCGTATCCACGAACACGGGCCGATCTTTCCCCGCGGCGGGCGACAGCCTGGCGGCAAGATGGTCGCGAATGTGCGCGCGGTCGACCGGGTCGGCCAGGCGTTCTCGAATACCGGCCGGCCCTCCCGCCTGCGCCCATATCGGCAGCATCAGCGCCAGGTGCGTGCAACCGGCGGGATAGAGATACGACTCAAACGACAGATCGCACCGCGCCTCCGCCTCCTGAATCAGCGCGTCGGTACCCGGCGTGATGTTCTCGTGCGAGATGTGCACCGGAATCCCGGCTCTTTCGCCGATCTCCATGGTTTCGCGCCACGCCGCCACTCGCCCGAGCTCGTTGTACCGGATATGTGCGGCATAGATAGCGCCATGGTCGGCGGCCAGCCTGCTCAGCTCGACCAGCTCGCGCGTGTCGGCGAATGCGCTGGGCTGGTAGTCCAGCCCCAGGCACAGCGCGACCGCGCCCGCCTCCAGCCATTCGCGCGCGAAGGTCTTCATCTTCGCCAGCTCGTCGTCCGCCGCGGGTCGGGCCGCCCACCCCATTGCCTTGTAGCGCACCGCGCAGTGAGGCACCTGCGGCACGATGTTGACCGGTGTGTTGCCGGAAAATGTCGCCAGGTACTCCGCCGGCGTTGACCAGGTGAAGCTCGGCTCGTCAAGCCCGTAGGCGAAGTTCATGGATTCCCAGAGTTGCCTGCCGCCCGCCGGGTCGAGCGGCCCCCATCCGAAACCATCGGGCGCGGTTAGATGGGTCGTCACCCCCTGAAAGACGCTGCCATAGCGCAGACGGTCGGTGGGGTCGGCCAACGCCGTTTCGGAATGGACATGGACATCGATGAAACCAGGACTCACAACCTTGCCGGTTGCATCGATCTCGCGGGCCGCGGTGGCCGCATCCAGCTTGCCGACCGCTTCGATCCGATCGCCGGTGATGGCGATATCAGCCTGTCGACGCGATGCGCCGGAGCCGTCGACGACGGTGCCGTGCCGGATGATGATGTCAGCGTGCATGAGCGGTGGTCCGGCGATACTGGTGGCAATCGGTCACATGACCAGTGCCGAGCTTTGCAAGCGTTCCCTTGTGTGTCACGGGTTCCTGCTGCCTCACGAACGATGCGAGTACGGATCGAGGGCGTCACGCAGCCCATCGCCAAGGAAATTGATGCTCAACACCGTCAACGCAATCGCCGCACCGGGGCCGATCCAGACCCACGGTTCGTTGACGAGCACCTGCAGCGACTGCGCGGCGTTCAGCATGTTCCCCCACGAGGGCGTCGGTGGCTGGATGCCGAGCCCGAGAAAGCTCAACGCCGCCTCGGACAACATGGCGTTGGCGACACCGAGGGTCGCCGCGACCACGACAGGCACGAACGTATTGGGGAGCACCTGTCGCGCAATGATCTGCGCCGGTCGGGCGCCTCCGGAGACCGCCGCCTCGATATACGGCTCGTTCATGATCGACAGCACCTGGCCGCGTACGATCCTCGTAATCACCATCCAACTGAAGAATCCCAGGATCAACACTACATTCGTCGCGCTCGGGCCGACCATGGACACCAGGACGATGAGCAGCACGAACAAGGGGAAAGCCATGAAGATATCCGTGACCCGCGAGATGATCGCGTCAGCCCACCCCCGTCGATACCCGGCAATAAGTCCGAGCACTGTGCCGATGATGGTGCTTATGCCAACCGCGGCGAGCGCAACGGCAATCGACACCCGCCCGCCAACCAGCACCCGCGTCAACGTATCTCGACCGAGTTTGTCGGTGCCGAGCGGGTGCTCGAGCGAAGGTTCCTGCCGTGCCTCC
>JAUIGA010000032.1 GCA_030430125.1 Chloroflexia bacterium
CGGAACCGGCGGTTCAAGGAGCAACGCCTCGACGGTCTCACCAGGCGAGTAGTCGTGGTCCCGCGGTGGAATGACGAGCAACGCGTTCGCGCCGACGAACGACGCCAGGCGGGACGATTGCTGCGGTCCGGTACTGCCGCCGACGAGCTTCCCATCCGGGGTGACAGTGACACGTGCGCGCTGGTACTCGATGCGGTCCGACGGGGCTGTCCCGCTGGTCAGCGTCACTGGTACACGCGGACGGTCCGGATGTGCATCTCCGCTCATGATCCTGATCGACGGGCGGAGGAAGAGCTCGAAGGTGACCAGTGACGAGACCGGGTTGCCCGGCAGCCCGAAGATCAGCGTGTCACCGCGGGTAGCGAAGTTGAGTGGCTTGCCCGGTTTCATGAACAACCGGCGGAAATGCACGGTGACATCCGGCGCGTCGAAGAGGATCGCCTTGATCAGGTCGAGATCGCCCATCGAGACGCCGCCTGATGTGATGATGATGTCGTCGGTCGCCATGCGTTCGCGCAGCAATCTCTCGAGCTGGTCGCGGTTGTCCGGCGCGAGCCCGGACCAGGTGACGTCGCCGCCGGCGTTCCGCACCGCGGCGGTCAGGCTGAACCGGTTTGCGTCGTAGATCTGGCCCGGTTTGAGGGGCGCGCCCGGCTCGATGACCTCGTCACCGGTCGCGAGAATGGAGACCCGTGGGCGGCGATGCACCGGCACCTGATCGATGCCGACGCTGGCGATGAGACCGACATGCGCAGGGATCAGCCTGGTGCCGGCGGTGACGACGACATCGCCCGCGCGCAGGTCCGATCCCACCTGCCGGATATTGGTGCCGGGGTCGATCTCCTCCCGGTGGACGATGACGTGGTCCTCCGTAGGCTCGGTTTCCTCGACGGGGACGACCGCGTCGGCGCCGGCCGGGATCGGCGCGCCGGTCATGATGCGCACGGCCTGGCCGTCGTGGACCTCCACGTCGATTATCTCGCCGGCTGGCTGCACGCCGATCACCTCGCGCCACGGTGATGGATCGCCGGCGTGAACGGCAAAGCCGTCCATGGTCGAGGCGGGGAAGGGCGGGTGGTCGAAGGGAGCGGTGACATCTTCGGCGAGCACGCGACCGAGCGCCTCCGCGAGCAGCACGTGCTCGATCGGCAATCGGGTGAGGTGAGATTCAATGATGCGGCGCGCCTCGTCGGGTGGGCGCATCCGGTCGAGTTCCTGGAGGGTCTGGTGCTGAGTCATGGGCGTCCTGGGGATGCTGCCACGAGGTCGCGGCTCGGCTCGATGGCGGCATCCTACCACGCACCACCCGTACGGATGACTGGGGGAGGATGTTCCTGTTGAGGTTCAGGAGTTCCGTCAAGTTGCCTGTCGGGACTGGCGCGACAGGGGCAGCGCTGCACTGTGACCCGAAGTCATTGTGAAGCCGTGTACTATCCCGGAATTGCGCGGAAAATGATTCTTGCATACACTTGTGCAACTACGCGCGCGACGTCGGAGTCGTGGCGTCCTGGGAGCCCCGCAACGCCGCCGGCAGAGTGACTATGTGAGCAGGTTATACGGGACGCGCCGCTGCAGGGCATTTTGGGAGACGACACCATGTCGACCGTGACGCACCAGTCGCTCTGGGATGCACTATCCAGGTTGGACCAGCCGGACCACCCGGTGTCGGGTCTTGACCTGCGCGACGTGCAGCAGAGCGACCCGGCGGTGCGCGACGCGCTGACGCGCCTGGCCGACAGTCTCGGGGAATACACCCTGATCGGTGACATGGACATGGTCGCCCGGGCCGTGCGGGCCGCCGCCGAGGCCCATGACGGGATGAACCGCAAGTCCGGCGAGCCGTATTTTGTCCATCCCATCGAGGTCGCCAACATTCTGGCACGGATGCATCTCGACGCGGAGACCATCGCGGGTGGCCTGTTGCACGATGTCGTCGAGGACACCCCGGTCTCCAGCGACGACATCGCCGAGAAGTTTGGCGATCGGGTGGCGTCGCTGGTCGACGGGGTGACCAAGCTGGGTCGCCTCAAGTGGGCGCCCAGCGAGACCGAGCGTCGCGAGAAGGACCAGCAAGCCGAGAGCCTGCGCAAGATGTTTCTCGCGATGGTCGACGACATCGGGGTGGTGCTCATCAAACTGGCCGACCGGCTCCACAACATGCGTACGCTCGGATCGATGCCACATCACAAACAGGTACGTATCGCCCAGCAAACGATGGAGATTTACGCTCCGCTCGCCAATCGATTGGGAATCTGGCAGGTCAAGTCCGAACTCGAGGACTTGGCCTTTCGCTATCTCCACCCGGACGACTATGTCCGCATCACCAACGAGCTGAAGAAGCGGGGCGCCGACAGCGAGGAGGTCTTCGCGCCGATCCTGCGCGAGCTTGATGACCTGATCGCGGCCGCCGGCATCCGGGCCGATATGAGTGCCCGCAAGAAGCACATCTACTCGATCTATCGCAAGATGAATCGAAAGCGGCGCGCCTTCGACGAGATCTACGATGTCATTGGCATCCGGATCATCGTCGACACGGTGCAGGACTGTTACAGCGTGCTGGGCATCGTTCACAGCTGCTGGCATCCGGTCCCCGGCGAGATTGACGACTACATCGCCACGCCGAAGGAAAGCATGTACCAGAGTCTTCACACGGCGGTCATCGGGCCGAAGGGGCAGCCGGTGGAGATCCAGATTCGTACGCGGGAGATGCACCAGATCGCGGAGTACGGGATCGCCGCGCACTGGCGCTACAAGGAGGGCGGCAAGTCGGACCAGCGACTGGAAGCCAAGATCACCTGGCTGCGGCAGTTAATGGACTGGCGGGATGAGGTCGCCGACGCCGAGGAATTCGTCGAATCGCTAAAGTCAGATGTCTTTCAGGACATGGTGTATTGCTTCACGCCGGCCGGAGACATCATCGAGCTGCCCAACGGCGCGACCCCGGTGGATTTCGCCTACCGCATTCACACCCAGGTCGGGCACCACGCGGTCAGCGCGACGGTCAACGGCCAGATGGTGCCGCTCAACTACAAGCTGCAGAACGGCCAGGTCGTCAAGATCAAGACCAGCAAGACCGTCAGCGGGCCGCGGCGCGACTGGCTGCAGTCGGGCGACGAGTACGTCAAGACGGCGTCCGCCCGCGAGAAGATCCGCCAGTGGTTTCGCCGACAGGAGCGCGACGAGAACATCGCGCAGGGTCGGCAAATCCTGGAGCGCGAGCTCAAGCGCCTCGGGGTCGAGCGCAAGCTGGAAGATATCCTCGAGCTCTTCCCGCGCTACAGCAAGCTGGACGACTTTCTTGCCGCGATCGGCTACGGCGGCGTCTCTGCCCACCAGATCGTTTCCCGGCTCGATGACACCCCCAAGGAGGTGCTCACCGCCAGCACCAACGTCAAGGCGCCGTCGTCACCCGCGCGCGTCGAGGTGTTGGGGGTGGGCAACCTGCTGACGACCCAGGCGAACTGCTGCCGGCCGGTTCCCGGAGATCCCATCGTCGGGTACATCTCGCGAGGGCGAGGCATCATCTATCACCATCGCGACTGTTCCAACATCGCCAACGTTCCCGATCCGGACCGGCTCGTGCCCGTCTCCTGGGGCAAGGAGAGCAAGGCAACCTACCCGGTATCGGTGCGTGTATCCGCGCTCGACCGCGTGGGGCTGCTCAAGGACATGAGCATCCTGCTCGCCGAGGATCGCGTCAACATCCTGTCGGTCCTGACCCAGACCCACGATGATCGCACCGTGACGCTGATGCTCACGATCGAGGTTGAGGGCATCCGCCATCTCAGTCGGGTGATGAACCACCTGGAGTCGGTGCGGGACGTGCTCGAGGTCCATCGCGACAATTCCGCGCGCACCCGGCAGGCGTGGGCGAGCTGACGCAGATGGTGGACCCCAATCGCCCCGTCCTGTCCATCGGCGAGTGCCTGGTCGATCTCATTGCCGAGGATCGGCAGGATTTGCTGCAAGCCGAGCGGTTCGTCATCCGCGAGGGAGGCGCACCGGCCAATGTGGCGGTCGCGCTTGCCCGGCTCGGCGTGCCGGTCAGGTTGTGCGCGGTCGTCGGCAGGGATCCGTTCGGCATTCGGTTGCGCGACCTGCTGGAACGCGAGGGCGTTGACACCCGAGCGCTGCGCCTGACGTCCGAGTCGGCCACATCGCTCGCCCTGGCGTGGACGAATGCGCGGGGCGACGGAGAATTCCAGCTGCTGCGCCTGGCCGACCGGTTGCTGTCGAGTGCCGATGTGGAGCAGGCGCACCCCTCTGAGGCGACCGCGCTGGTTGTCGGCTCCGTGGTGCTCTCCGACCGGGATTCGCGACGGGGGGCTGTTGCGGCCCTCGATCTCGCGGTGTCCAACGCGGTGCCGATCGTCTTCGACCTCAACCTCCGTCCGACCCTGTGGCGGTCGAAACGGGAGTTGCTCGCGGCCATCGAGCAGTTCCTGTACAGCGCGCGGGTCATCAAGGTCAGCATGGACGACGCGCGAGGTGCCTGGGGTGTGGAGACGCCGGAAGAGGCGTTCGAGCGCTTGTCCGGCTACCCCGCGCGGTCGGTGGTCGTGACCGATGGCAGCCGGGATGTGTGGTTTTGCAACGAGCGGCAGAAACCAAGGGCTTTGCCGGTGTTCCAGGTCGATGTCGTCGAGCCGACCGGTGCCGGGGATGCCTTCACCGCGGCCCTGGTGTCGAGGCTGCTGGCACGGGCGTGGATGCCGCTGGAGGATGCTGACCTGCGGTTTGCGATGGCGGCGGGGGCGCTGGCTACGACGCAAGTCGGGGCCTGGCAGGGGTTGCCCACGGCGCGAGCCATCGAGGCATTTCTCGCCGATCGCGACTGATCCGCGATCTGTGGCATCATCGGATTACAGTGCCGACCCATGGCCGGCTTGCTTGCAAGCAACCTAACGTCACTCCGAGCTTGCCGAGGAGTCCTCGCGCGAAGCGCGCTGCCGAAGGCAGCAGTTTATCGTGTGTGTCGATGAGCGAACCCATCGGCAGCAGGCGCTGCCGGCGCTTCGCGCGGGGATTCTTCGCTTCGCTCAGAATGACGATGTTTCATATCGTCCGCTCCCGTGTGGCAATTGGCCGATCCTTGCACGCCGTCGGAATTCATAATGCCAACCCTCCATGATCCCATTGCCATATCGATCGGCCCGCTGGACGTGCGCTGGTATGCGCTCTTCATCCTGACCGGGATCTTCGCCGGCATCGGCCTCTCTGTGTGGCTGGCAAACCGGCGCGGGTTGGATGGTGAGTTCCTGCTCGACATGGCGCCGGTTGTCGTCATCTCCGCCATCGTCGGCGCGCGCCTGTACTATGTGCTGCTTCAGTGGGACCACTTTCTCGATCATCCCATGGATGCATTCAACATCCGGCTGGGCGGGCTGACGATCCACGGCGCGCTCGCGGTCGGGGTTGCCGCCGCGTGGTGGTACACGCGGCGACATGGCCAGTCGTTCCGGATGTGGGCCGACCTGATCGTGCCAGGCGTGGCGCTGGGCCAGGCATTCGGCCGCTGGGGGAACTGGGCCAACCAGGAGGCATTCGGTACGCCGACCGACCTGCCCTGGGCGGTGACGATCGATCCGGCGAACCGGCCGGATGCCTACCCCGATGCCGCCACGTTCCACCCCACCTTCCTGTACGAGTCGATGTTCAACCTGGTCAATGCCATCGTGCTGTCGTGGCTTGCCCTGCAGGTCAACCGGCGTGACTGGCTGCGGCCCGGCGACGTCCTGGCGGTCTACCTCGTCGCGTACGGCGTGGCTCGGCTGCCGCTGGAGCACATCCGGACGGACAGCCTGACCATCGGCCCGTGGCCCGCGGCCTATTGGCTCAGCCTCGCGCTGATCCTTGCCGGGGTTGCCATTGCAATCTGGAATCGGATCGGCGAGGGGTCGTCACCACAGGTGGCGACGACACCGTAAATGCTGGTTGGCGTGCTTGAGCACGATCCGGTGGAGAGATGAGGACAACCATGTGGCGAATCGCCTTGACCACCCTCATGCTGCTGACCGCCCTGGCAACCGCCCCGGTTGCCGCGCAGGACCAGGCGTCGCCGGCGGATCTCGCGGCGATGGTGGTTCCGCCGTCCGGGCTGCCGGAACCCGGCTTCCAGTTCGCGCGGGGCGGGTATCTCACCACGGACGATGCGCGCTACCTGCTGCAGCGGCAGTTCGGGATGGACGACGACGGTGCCGACAGCCTGGTGAACGCTGTGTCCTGGAACCAGGGGTACACCGGGACATACTCCCTTCTGTCCGATCGTTCGTACCGAACCAGCGAGCCCATCGAGAGCGTGACGGCGATCATTCTCGAGTTCAGCTCGAGCGATGGCGCAACCGGGGCGGAAGCGCTGTTGAGCGGCACCCCGCTGGCTGACGCCGAGCCCATCGAGCCCGCCGTCGACGGTGGGGCATCCTGGCGCATGGTAACCTCGCAGGATGACATGCTGGTGACCGTGGCGAGGGCTGATCGGTTCGTGGTCGTGTTGGTTACGGCCGGACGTCAGCGCACTCCCGATACTGCCGATCACGCCGCGGTCGTCGGCGCCACGATCATGCGAGTGGAACAGTCGACGGGAACCGGGTTGAGCAGGCAGTTCGTGTTGATCGACGATGATGGCCTGATACCGGTCGCGGTGGCGACCGAAGATCCACTTGCCCATACCTGGTATCGGTTGCTGGATGACGAGGTCGTTCCGGCCGCGGGTGAGCTGGATGCCCCGGCGCCGGACGACATCGCGCCAGGGGTCGAGGAGATCGCCGTCTCGCGCCAGACGGCCGAGCTCTCCAGCCAGAACTGGGTCACGGCAGGAATCGTGACCGCACGCTTCGATAGCGACGCGGATGCGACCGCATTCCAGGGCGTGATCCGGGATCCGCTCGACTTCTTTCCGGAGAGCGAGGCAGCATCCGGTATTGATCCGGGGACCGGCGGCATCGCCATCGAGGCGATTTCGGGCGAATCGCGTGTCGGTGGCGGGTATTCCGGGTATCGCGCGACGGTCGTCGAGGGCGAGATGCTGGCGCAGCTGACGATTCGGTCGACGGGCAGCACCGTGCTGGACCAGGCATCGGTGGAGAGGTGGGCGGAGTTGCAGCGCCAGTGTCTCGGTAACGGTCCGTGCGACGCCGTTCCGCTGGTGTCGTTGCTGCAAACACCGGACCCTTCGGAGGTGGCGGAAGCCGAGCTCGACGCCGGATCGTACCGAAGCCCGGTCGCGCCCTGGGCCGTCACGTTCGACACGGATGTCTGGACCGTCACCGATACATTTGCCGAGGGTGGGTATGATTATCTGTACCTGCGTTCGCAGTGGCTCGATGCCACGTTCGAGACGATCGTGGATCATCACGGCGACCCGGAGCGGTGCGTGCTCGGGGAGCTCGATCGGCTGCGCGAGGCCGAGGAGCATGCCGTCATCGAGGTTGGCAGCGACGATCCGAACGAGTCTCCCGGTGGACTCACGAGTGGTCACGGCTGGGTCGTGTACACCGTCGAGCCATTGGAGGAGGCCCGGGCCGACCAGGAATATGTGATCCGGATCGACTGCTATACCGTGGTCGAAGGGTCGACATCGCTGGTTGTGCAGACCCGGGCGCCGCGAGACCTTTGGTCGGACGTTGCGGCCGAAGGCGAGGCGTTGCGAGTGCAGATCGAGATCGATGGGGTGTCGGCAAGCGAGGAATCTGGCGACCCGCTTGCGATGTTCCCCGGTGTGAGGAGTGACACGATGATCAACAGGCGACCTTGGGTCGGCGCAGCCGCCTGACCCGGCTGCACGGGTTCGTCCGGCGCAGCCATTGCTCGGATACACCGTTCAGACGCCTGAAAGGACACGCACATCGTTACCCAATTTGATGCAGATACCGCACTCCAGATCGGCGAGACCGAACGCGCGTTGCTGGTCGCCGTGGAGATGCACGGACAGACCTGGGCCGCGGAGGATTCGCTGGAAGAGCTTGCTCGGCTGGCGGAAAGCGTCGATGTCGAAGTTGTCGGTTCGGTCTCGCAGAAGCTGCGGGCACCGCACCCGGCGACATGGGTCGGCAAGGGCAAGGTCGAGGAAATCAAGGAGCTGAAGGACGCGCTCGGGTACTCGCTGGTGCTCGTTGACGGCGAACTGTCGCCGGCGCAGCAGCGAAACCTCGAGCGGGAGCTGGAGGTCAAGATCATCGACCGAACCGCGCTGATCCTCGATGTCTTCGCGCGCCGCGCGCAAACGCACGAGGGACGCCTGCAGGTCGAGCTGGCGCAGCTGGAATACCGGCTGCCCCGCCTGACACGCATGTGGACGCACCTTTCCCGGCAAGGGGTCGGTGGCGTCGGTCTGCGCGGACCCGGCGAGACGCAATTGGAGGCTGACCGCCGGGAGGCGCAGAAGCGCATCTCGTTCATCAAGGGACAGCTCGCACAGGTGCACGAGCACCGCGAGCGGTACCGCAAGCGCCGCCGGCAGACGCCCATCGCGGTGGTTTCGCTGGTGGGTTACACCAACGCCGGCAAGAGCACGCTGATGAACACGATCACCGGCGCGGATGTGCTGGCGGAGGACAAGCTCTTCGCGACACTCGACCCGACGACGCGGCGGGTGGCGCTGCCGAGTGGCCGGGAGGTGCTGCTGACCGACACCGTCGGGTTCATCAACAACCTGCCGACCCAGCTCATCGCGGCGTTCCGTGCCACGCTGGAGGAGATCAGCGAGGCCCGGGTGCTCGTCCACGTCGTGGATATCACGCACCCCAACGCCGTCGAGCAAGCGGAAACCGTCGACACGACGCTGGAGGATCTGGCGGTCGACGACCGTCCGGTCGTCTACGCTATGAACAAGATCGACCGCCTGTCGCGCGACGAGCGCGAGCGCCTGCCGGAGCTGGCGGCTGGTATCGGTGCGCCGGAGGATGCGGTCGGTATCTCCGCGCAGAACGGCCTGAACATCGACGAACTGCTCGAGCGGGTCGAGGCGGCGCTCGAGGAGGAGGCCGGGTTCACCCTTGTGAGCGGCACGATTCCGTTCGAGCGTACCGACCTGGTCGACCTCTTCCACAAACTGGGACGCGTCGAGGACCATTCCTTCGACGAGCACGGGACAACCGTGACCGGAATGCTTCCCGCCGGAGAGCTGGGACGCTTCGAGCCCTGGCTTGCCCCGGTTGCGCCTCAACCGGAGACTGCCGACGACGTGGATGCGGATTCCGGTGAGCCAGAAGCACATCGGGTCGCATCCTGACACTTGTGGCGGCCGGGGCGGTAACGCCCTGGCCGCGTACCACCACGAGAACAGCCAGTGAACACGAACGGTCCATGCAACACGGATCAGGCAACCGGCGTCACGTACCGTGACGCCGGGGTGGATATCGATACGAAGATGACCGCGGTCGAACAGATCAAGGCGCGCGCGGCCAGCACGCTGGGTGACACGGCGGGACCGATCGGGCACTTCGGTGGCACCTACCGGATGCCGGGCGCACCGGGACAGATTCTTGTTGCCAGCGCCGATGGAGTCGGGACCAAGCTGCGACTCGCCTTCACTGTTGGCGGCGCGGCGCACGCGCGCATGGGCGAGGATATCGTCAACCACTGCGCGAACGACATCCTGGCGCTCGGGGCGCGGCCGCATTTCTTCCTCGACTACTTCGCGACAGGACAGCTCGATCCGGAGGTCGTGGCCAGTGTCGTCGGTGGCGTCGCGGATGCCTGCGCGGCCAACGGCATGGCGCTGCTCGGTGGTGAGACTGCCGAGATGCCCGACATGTACGCTGCCGGGGAATACGATCTCGCCGGATTCATCGTCGGGTCGGTTATGGACAGCGATATCGTCGACGGGTCGGCGGTCCAGCCAGACGATGTCGTGATCGGGTTGCCGAGCACGGGCCTGCACACCAACGGCTACAGCCTGGCGCGGAAGATCGTCGGCATGACGGGCGACCTGCCTCGCGACCGTGAGCTGCTGGCCCAGCCACTGCCTGGCGGAGGGAACGGCGAGTCGATTGGCGAGTCGCTGCTGGCACCGCACCGAAGCTACGTGGGCGACGTCATGCCGCTGCTGGAGGACGGGCTTGTGCGGGGCATGGCGCACATTACGGGCGGCGGGCTCAGCGACAACCTGCCGCGAACCCTGCCGCATGACTGCATCGCCCGGCTCGACCCCATGGCATGGGACACACCCTTCATCTTCGATCACCTCGTGAACGTGGGGCAGATGTCGATCGCCGAGCGGTATCGGGTGTTCAACATGGGGGTGGGATTCGTCCTGATTGTCGCGCCGGAGAGCGCCGACGAGGTGATGTCGCGACTGCCCGAGGGCCGCCTGATTGGCCAGATCATCCCCCGGGTGACCAGCGACGAATCGGCGGTGCAGGGGTTGTCGTGCTGATGGAATCGGCACGGATCCGCCGCTGTCCCATTCGTTTACAGGCCCGGTCGCGTGTTCCGGCCCAGTACGGGCGGCCCTTGTGGCCGCCCGTACAGGGGGCGGGATGGCGAGTATCTGTGCCATGACCGTCATTCGCACCGCCGAGCGCGAGATCGACGCGCGAATCATCTACTACGGGCCGGGGCTGAGCGGGAAGACAACCAACCTGGTCAATATCCATCAGCGCATGCCCGCCGAGCTGCGCGGGCAGATGCGATCGATCGACACCGAGCAAGAACGCACCTTGTTCTTCGATTTCCTGCCGGTCGAGCCGATACGCATTGGCGGTTGGTCCCTGCGGTTTCATGTGTATTCCGTGCCGGGGCAGGAGTCGTATGCGCGCACGCGACGGGCGATGCTGGGCGGCGTCGACGGTGTCGTCTTCGTCGCGGACGCATCTCCGGATCGGATCGAAGCCAACCGGGCCAGCCTGCAGGAGCTGGCCGGCCACGTCGAACGGCAGGGGCGACCGCTGGGTGACCTGCCGATCATGGCGCAGGTGAACAAGATGGATCTTGCTTCTGGCGCGAGCGCTGGGGACATCGCGTCGCGAATCGGCGCGAGTGGCTGGCCCACATTCGAGGCGGTTGCGGTGCGCGGGGTCGGTGTTCGCGAGACTCTGGAGCGCATCGTCAAGGATGTTGCCCACGCAATCTGACCGCTTCTCTTTGTAACCACCCGGAGGGGATGGTTCTCTCCCCCATTGGGGGAGAGTCAGAGCGGGGGGTGCTTGCCCGCGCTGCCGGCGACCGACGCAGACCAGCGAGGATGCGTGCGATAGACTCCTGCATCGCGCGACATCTCCACCGGTGAGGCGGGACGCCATTGCCGGCTGCGCCCCTTGCGACGGACGACGCAGGTTGTGCCGGCAAGGACGTCCCCTGCAGGTGCGCGCGGTGTCGATTGGCGTCAATAGTCATAGAGACGCTGGGACAGCGTTGGCTTCTCGGGATACTCGCCCTGGCGCTCGATCTTGCGCAGCACGCGCTGCCGATCCTTGCGGACGAACGTCACGCCCAACCACCGCAACGGCTCCGGTTCCCACCGTGAGGGATTTGGCTTCGTCATCGGCAGCGCGCGCAGTGGCGAGTCGGTTTCCGTGATCAGGTCGGTCAAGACCCGGCCGGAGAGATTCGTCGTGGCCACGCCGTCGCCGGTGTACCCGTACGCGGCGGCGATTCCGGTGCGCGGGTCAAAGGTCATGCGCGGCATACGGTCGCGCGGAATTCCGAAGACACCGCCCCACGCGTGTGTGAATCGGGTTCCCCGCAACATGGGGAACCACGCCACGGCTGACCGGCGCGCGTGCGCGAAGATTGCCTCGTCACGGTCGAGCGCATCGGAGATACGCGACTGCCAGGGATAATTGCCCTGATACGGACCGAGGGCGATGCGGCCATCGGCGGTGCGCTGAATGTACGCGCCAGTGACGCCCCAACCACCGAGTACGTCGCGGTCGTGCCATCGGATCTGATCCCAAATCTCCTCGGGGAGCGGCTCGGTGACGACGATGTGCGAGGTCATCGGGATAATCTCCCGTTCCATGCCCGGCAGTGCCGAGAGATAGGCCTCTCCGGCGAGCACCACCGTGCCGGCGCGCACGGTTCCTCGCTCGGTGACGAGGGACGGCGACGGCTTGCCGGTGAAGCGCGTCACCGGTGTCTGTTCGTGGATCGTGCCGCCGAGCCGTTCGACCGCGCGAGCGAGCCCCCGAGCGAGGCGGGCGGGCTGGATGGCTGCGCCCTCGCGATTGTGGAAGCTGCCGACCGCCTGCGCGACGTTGATGCGCTCGACCGTTTCCTGAGCGTCGAGCAGTCGGTAGTGGTCTTCCAGCCCGATCGCACGGAACTCGTCGTACATCTTCTGGAGCTTCGGCAGATCGTAGTCCGCGCGGGCGACCTCGAGCTCTCCGCCTTTGGCGTAGTGGGCGTCGATGCCCTCCTCACGGGCGACGCGACCGACCTCGTCGACGGAGCGGTACATCTCCAGCGAGGTGAGTCGGGCGGCATCGTAGCCGTGATCCCGCAGCAGGGTGAGCGGGGACACCGGGAAGCCGGCGAAGCACCATCCGCCGTTGCGGCCGGAAGCGCCAAACCCGGCGATCTCTTTCTCGACGATGGCAACCCGGAGGGACGGATCCCGCTTCAGGAGGTAGTACGCCGTCCAAAGCCCGGTGAAACCGGCGCCAAGGATGGCGACGTCGACATCGATGTCGCCATCGAGAGGCGGGCGTGGCGTCAGGTCGTCGTCACAGGTGTCGAGCCAAAAGCTGTAGCGGCGGTAGTCCGTCATTGTGGCAATGCTCCAGATGCGGGCTATCGGCAAGGCGATTCGTCGAGTCTATCGCTGGCTGTGCGGGTCGAGGGCGTCTCGTAGACCGTCCCCCACGAAGTTGATGCTCATGACCGTGAGAAAGATCATCATGCCCGGCGCGATCGCGTACACCGGCAGGGTCTGCAGGAACGGCTTCGCGCCCTCCAGCAGGTTGCCCCAGCTCGATGTGGGCGGCTGTACGCCGAAACCGAGGTAGCTGAGACCGGATTCGGTGATGATCGTGGCTGCGATCAGCAGGGTTGCCTGCACCACGATCGGGCCGACCGCACCTGGGAGGATGTGACGAAACATGATGCGCGCGTTGCCGGCGCCCACCGAGCGCGCCGCATCGACGTAGTCCTGCTCGCGCAGCCCGAGGAACGTCGCACGCACGATGCGCGCCAACCCCATCCACGAGAGCAGGCCGATGATGATGGCGATAGGGGTCATGCTGCCCTGCAACACGCGCAGGTCGGTGGTGCGGATCAGCGTGCCAAACACGATCAGCACGAAGAGCTGCGGGAAGCAGAGGAAGGCGTCGGTGAGCCGCATCAGCGCCGCGTCGGCGATGCCGCCGAAGTAGCCCGAAATTGCGCCGATGAGCGTGCCGAGCGCGAGCGCTATGCCGGTGGCGGTGATCCCGACGGCGAGCGAGATCCGGCCGCCGTGGATCGTGCGGGCGAGGATGTCACGCCCGGCCTCATCGGTGCCAAGCCAGTGCTCGGAGGACGGCTGAGCCTTGCGATCGCTGGCCGAAAGCGCGTTGGGATCCTGCGTGATCACGGGCGCAAGCAGCGCCGAGAGGATAACAACGAGGAGCACCACGAGACCGGCGGCCGCGAACCGATGTCGGAGGAACCGCCGTGCGTAGAGGCTCGCCATCGAGCTGTGGACGGTGGTCATGGCGCCTGCGTCGGGCGCTGGCCCGCGTGAGTGGGCGCGATCGGTGTTGGTGGATTGGGCGGTGTCGATCATGGTCCGCTCCCGGCTAGCGCAGCTTGATGCGTGGGTCAAGAAGCCGATAGGCAATATCCGCCAGCAGGTTGCCAACGATGATCAGGAACGAAGTGATCATCACGATCGCCATCAGCAGGCCGTAGTCGCGGCGCTCGGCGGCCTGATAGAAGAGTCGCCCCATGCCGGGCCAGGAGAAGATCACCTCCGCGTAGAGGGCGCCGGCGAAGAGCAGCGGCAGATCCAGCGCCATGATGGTGACGAGCGGGATGGCGGCGTTTCGGAATGCGTGGCGCAGGATCACGACGCGCTCGCGCACGCCTTTCGCCCGGGCCGTGCGAACGTAGTCCAGGTGAATCGTCTCCAGCATCGAGGCGCGCAGGAAGCGCGAGTACCACGCGATCCAGGTTGCCGAGAGCATTGCCACCGGCAGAATAAGATGCTTGATGCGGTCCCAGATCATGTCCCAGCCAGAAAGGTCGACACCGATGGTCTTGACACCGCCCGATGGCAGCAGTGGGCTGCCGGAGAACGGATTGTCAAGCCGCATGTAAAACACCAGCAGCAGGATCAGTCCGAGAAAGTACGACGGGATGCTCTGGCCAACGAAGGTCAGCGCTGTGACGAGATGATCGAATTTCGAGTACTGCCGGATGGCAGAGAGGATGCCGATCGGCACGGCGATCATGAGACTGACGGCCCAGGCGATGGCCATCAGGTAGATGGTGTTGGGCAGGCGGTCCATGATCTCGTCGCTGACGGGCCTGGCGGAGGTGGTCGCCATGCCGAAGTCGCCCTGGACCACATGCCACAGCCATCGACCGTATTGCACGTAGAACGGGTCATTCAGTCCAAGCGCCTCCTCCATCTGCGCGAGGTCAGCGGCGCTCAGGCCGGTGCTGCGGCGAGCGTACATGGAGGTTGGGCCGCCGGGCGAGAGTTCAAGCAGGCCGTAGACGGCGATGCTGACGAAGAGCAGCAGCGGAATCGCCCAAAGTGTGCGCCGAATGATGTAGGCACCCATCGGATACGCCTCCCGCCGAAGTGAGTCCGCACGGGCCTCACTCCGGCGATGGGTGGACACCTGCATGCCTACCCAAGGTGCGAGTGGAGATCAATTCAGCCGGCTGCGCCTAGTGCTCCACCCACCAGTTCTCGGCATCCCAGGTTGCCCACTCCCATGTGCTCACGGCGAACCCGTGAAGCTTGTTGGAGTACGCACTGCCTTCCGAGAACTGCAGGATCGGGAAGGAGATGATATCCTCCCGGATTGCGTTGGCAACATTGCAGAAATTCTCGCGCCGAACCTCAATATCCGGCGACGAGTTGGCGGCCTCGATCCACTCGCCAACATCGTCGCGAACCCAACGGTAGTAGTTCTCGCCACCGGGGTTGTCGGCGCTGGGGATCTGATCCGGCGAGTAGGTTCGGTCGATATCGGCGC